>CALCKF010000019.1 GCA_937966095.1 uncultured Eubacterium sp. | reverse complement strand
AAACAGTAAAAATGGAAAGGAGAGTATGATTTAGCTTCTAATTAATCATACAAGACAACATGAAACATACATACAGATATATTAATATATGTATAAAAGTATGGAATTTTAATAGAAAATAATATAAAATCAAATTGATTATGTTATTATCCGGAGGAGTTTATGAAAAATTACGATATCATAATAATCGGAGCTGGAGCCAGCGGAGTTTTCATGTCATATGAACTTGTGAAACTTGATACAGATGCAAAAGTCCTTATGATTGATAAGGGAGCACCGCTTGAAAAACGGCAGTGCCCTATAAAGGCAGGCGCAAAGACATGTCTGAAATGCTCACCATGCCATATAATGAACGGTTATGGCGGTGCAGGGACTCTGTCAGACGGTAAGTATAATATAACCACACAGTTTGGCGGAGATCTTCATAATTATGTAGGCGTCGATAAGGCCCTTGAGCTTATGGAATATGTCGATGAAGTACTTTGCAGTATGGGAGGGGCTGATGCAAAACTGTATTCAACAGCAAGCTCGGAGCTTAAAACTGTTGCCCTTAGAAATGATCTGCATCTTCAGGAGGCTAGGGTCAGACATCTTGGAACCGACAGAAATGTTAAGATATTGGGCAAGATGTTCGATTACTGCAGCCAGAGAATAGAAACAAAATTTTATACTACGATAGTAGATGTAGATGTAGATGATAACGGTATATTTATACTTACGGACAATAACGGAGAAAAGTACAGCTGCAGAGATCTTGTCATCGCCACCGGAAGATCCGGATCTAAATGGAGTTCTGAAGTCTGTGACAAGATGGGAATAAAGCAGAAGAAAAACAGAGTGGATATCGGGGTCAGAGTAGAGCTGCCGGCTGAAGTGTTCAAACACATAACAGATGATGTATATGAAAGTAAGATCGTATATAAGACAGATAAATACAATGATATGGTCAGGACTTTCTGTATGAATCCGTATGGTGAGGTGGTTGCGGAGAATACAAATGGCATAGTGACAGTCAACGGTCACAGCTATGCAGATCCAAAACTGAGAACTGAAAATACAAATTTTGCACTTCTTGTATCCAATCATTTCACAGAGCCTTTCAAGGACAGTAATGAATATGGTGAGTCTATAGCGAGACTTTCCAATATGCTTGGCGGAGGGGTCCTGCTGCAGAGATTCGGAGATCTTGTCAAGGGACGCAGAAGCAGTGAAAGAAGGATGGAAAAATGCTTTACAAGGCCGACACTTCAGGCAACGCCGGGTGATCTCAGTCTTGTAATACCAAAACGTCAGTTAGACAATATCATAGAGATGATATATGCTCTTGATAAAATCGCTCCGGGAACGGCAAATGAGGATACACTACTGTATGGAGTAGAAGTAAAGTTCTATAATTCGAAGATAGAAGTGGATAAATATCTTCAGACGAAAGTGCCGGGACTTTATGCATTGGGAGACGGATCGGGTGTTACCCATTCACTCTCTCAGGCATCGGCAAGCGGTGTATACGTAGGAAGAATACTTGCAGATAAATATGGAAGAAAGGAATGATCGTAAAATGGGAATTTTAGCTGAAAAAGCGGTAGAAAATCATAAAAAAGGATATAATTGCGCCCAGGCGGTTGCATGTGCATTTTGTGAAAAAACAGGAAAAGATGAGAAGGAAGTTTTTGAAATAATGGAGGCTTTCGGATTTGGGATGGGTACAATGGGCACATGCGGAGCAGTTTCAGCAATGGCTGCAGTAGTTGGTATGACAGAGTCTGATGGATCTTTGGAAGATCCCAAGACGAAAAAGGCAAGCTATAAGGCGATGAAAGAGCTTACCAATAAATTCATTGAAAAGAACAAATCCGTGATATGCAGTGAACTGAAAGGCGTTGAAACGAAACAGGTGCTCCGCAGCTGTGACGGCTGTGTCCAGGATGCGGCGGAAATACTGGAAGAGTATCTGGAGCAAAAATAAGGAGGGGTATTGCTTGAACAGCAGAAAATATAAAGATGTATTGTACAGGATGCGATATATCAATGATCTTAGAGATCTGGTCTGTTCCAGTGCCGAAATGTACGGTGATGCTGCGGCATTTCTCGTAAAGGATTCGCCTGATTCAAAATACAGACCGATATCATTCGTACAGTTCAGGGATGATATAGATGCTCTGGGTACAGCTTTTGCCGATCTGGGCCTTAAGGGTAAAAAAGTGGCCCTCATAGGAGAGAACAGTTATAAATGGGTGGTTTCATATCTGGCGGTTACAAATGGCAATGGTGTCATAGTACCTCTTGATAAGGATCTTACGGAAATCGAAATAGGCAACCTTATGAGAAGATCAGGAGCAGAGGCCATAGTTTTTTCAGGTAAGATGAAGGAAAAAGTGGACAATGTCCTGAAAGGATCCGGCGATATTGTTATCAGGATAAATATGGACGCTGGCCATGATGAGGAAGATATGATCAGCTGGGAAGGCCTTATCGTATCAGGGAGAAGACTGCTTGAAAGCGGCAGCAGAGATTTTGTGGATGCAGTCATCGACAGAGATGCGATGTGTTCGCTTCTTTTCACTTCCGGAACCACAGGCGCTTCAAAGGGAGTGATGCTTTCTCATAAAAATATCTCAGCAAATGTCTACAATATGTCAAAATATGTAAGGATAAAACATCCGGGCGGCGGCTTGTCTGTTCTCCCCATGCATCACACATATGAATTGACTTGCCATGTGTTTACCGCTGTATATCAGGGAATATTCGTCGCTATATGCGATGGATTGAGGTATATACAGCAGAATCTGAAGGAAAGTGGTGCCACTGTTATGGTGGGGGTACCCATAGTATTTGAAAGCATGCACAAGAAAGTCTGGAAGCAGGCAGAGGCTTCGGGATCTGCTGATAAAATGCGTGCGGTAATGAGATTTGTGAGAAGGACAAAACTTTACAACCGTCAGGATGTAATGAGAAAAATCTTTTCCCGTATACACACCAGTCTGGGAAACAGGATAGATCTTTTCATATCTGGAGGAGCAGCCATAAATCCCCAGGTGATAAGAGATTATGAAGCTCTGGGGATACCGATGATACAGGGATATGGTATGACCGAAAACTCACCTATAATAGCGGTGAACAGAGATTGTTACAGTAAAGCGGATTCAGTAGGAAAGCCTATGCCTGGAACAGAGGTGAAAATATCGAAGCCTGATCATGACGGTATCGGCGAGATAATATGCCGCGGACCATCTGTCATGATCGGATATTATGATGATCCTGAAGCCACCGCTGAAACGATAAGGGACGGATGGCTGTATACAGGAGATTACGGAAGATTTGATGAAGAAGGGTTTCTCTATATATGCGGGAGAAAGAAAAACGTAATAATCGCAAAAAACGGAAAAAATATTTTTCCGGAGGAGCTGGAGCATCTTCTCATGGAAAAGCCTTTCATACAGGAGGCTGTAGTATATGGAGTCCTTGATAAGAAGAACGATGATATTGTGGTAAAGGCGGAGATATTCCCGGATCATACAAGTATCAGTGAATCTCTCGGAAATGTAGATGAGAAAAAGCTGCTTGAGGCTGTCAGGAGTTCGGTGGAAGAGATCAATGACATGATACCTTCATATAAAAGGATAAAAAGGATAAAGCTGCGTGAAGAAGAGTTTGAAAAGACCTCTACACGCAAGATAAAAAGGACAGGAGGGGCTGTCCGGGATGAGGAATAGGAGATAATATGTCGGGGAAAAAACAGATTAGTGATAATAAGGCAAGGGAAATCATATGGGCGGAAGATTTTGTTGAACGTCTAAACGCAATAAATGATCCGGCCGTAAGATACAAGGACAGCAGGCCTATAACGGATATAAAGGATATGATAGAGAGCAGCGCGCAGCTTTATGCCGATAATGCTGCTTTCAGACAGAAATTCGAGGGTGATGACATATATAGAGTGATCACTTACAGGGAAATGATGGAAGATGTGAATGGCCTGGGCACATCTCTTATCGACAGGGGGATGAAAGGAAAAAGGATAGCTGTTATAGGAGAAAACTCATACCAGTGGTCTGTTTCATATCTGTCAGTCATATGCGGCACAGGTGTAGCGGTGCCTCTTGATAAAGAGCTGAATACAGAAGAACTCAGGAACATCATAGTGAAAGCTGATGTTGAATGTGTTATTTTTTCAGAAAGATATCGAGATATATTCAGAAAGATAAGAGAAGCCGGGGATACTAAGCTGGCCACCCTTATAAGTTTCGGTATGGAGTCAGATGATGATGTGTTGTCCTGGAAGGATCTTAAAGAAAGAGGAAAATATCTTGTAGAGAAAGGAGATCGCCGCTTCACGGATGCGGAGATCGATAATGAGGCGCTCGGCATACTGCTTTTCACGTCAGGCACAACAGGTGCTTCAAAAGGAGTGATGCTTTCCCATAAAAATATCGCTGCTGATCTTATGTCAGCGCCCACAGTGCTGGCAGTGCATACATGGGATATATTTTTCTCTGTCCTGCCGCTCCATCACACATATGAATGCACATGCGGATTTCTGATGCCGCTGTATAAAGGCGCTTCAATAGCATATTGCCAAGGGCTCAAGTATATCGTAAAGAATCTCAGCGAAGTAAAGCCGACGATGTTCCTTGGAGTACCGATTATTTTTGAGAATCTTTACAGGACAATATGGAAGAATATAAGAAAACAGGGAAAAGAAAAACTGCTGAAGAGACTGATAGCGGCAAACCGGTTAACAAAAAGGACAGGTTTGGATATAGGTAAGCTGGCATTCAAAAAGATAACAGATGTTTTCGGAGGACGGATGCGCATGATGATATGCGGCGGTGCCGCAATAAATCCGGATGTTCTTGACGGATTGAGAGATTTCGGGATTTCAGCCGTACAGGGGTACGGTCTTACGGAATGTGCTCCTATGGGGGCGCTTAACCCGGATAGCGCGCCGAAGTCGGCTTCTATAGGAAAAGCGCTGCCAGGTTTTGAAATGAAGATAATAGATATGAATGAAGAAGGGATCGGGGAAATATGCCTAAAGGGCGATAATATAATGATGGGATATTATATGATGCCGGATGAAACTGCAAAGGCAATAGATAAAGATGGCTGGTTCCATACAGGGGATCTGGGATATATGGATGAAGACGGGTATGCTTTTATAACAGGACGTAAAAAGAATGTAATAATAACGAAGAACGGAAAAAACGTATATCCTGAGGAGCTGGAATATATATTGACGAATATACCGTTTATCCAGGAAGCTTTTGTTTTCGGGCAGACCAGTGCTGACTCGGAAGATATAATAATAGTCGCATCGATAAAGCTTGACAGTGATAATGTAGAAGATGCTCTGGGCATCGGATATTCTGATGATGATGTAAGGGCGCTGGTCTGGAAGGAAATTGACAGGGTAAATGATGAAGCCCCTTTTTACAGAAAGATAAAGAAAGTAATTATAAGGAAAACAGATTTCGTCAAGACCACGTCAAAAAAAATAGTAAGATTTGAAGAAGACAATAAAAGGGAGGATTGAGCATGGATAATGCGGTCGGATATCCCAGGCTTGTCATAGATCTGGATAAGCTCAGATATAATATAGATAACGTAAAGAATAAATGCAGCGACGCTGGCGTACAGCTGGCAGGTGTAGTAAAGGGATGTACCGGTATTTTTGAGTGTGCCATGCAGTTCCAGGAGGCAGGATGCAGCTTTATTGCATCGTCCAGGACAGAACAGCTTGAAGAACTCAAAAATTGCGGCATAATCACTCCGCTCATGCTGATCAGGATACCTATGATAAGCGAGGCGGCAGAGGTGGTAAGGCTGGCTGATATAAGCCTTAATAGTGAGATAAGCGTACTTAGAGAGCTTGACAGACAGGCCGGGATCCATAAAAAAAAGCATCAGGTCATTTTAATGACAGATCTGGGAGACCTGCGTGAAGGTTTCTGGGATATCAATCAGCTGATTGAAGCGGCTGTGATGGTGGAATATGATATGGAAAATCTGGAGCTTGCCGGGATAGGTACAAATCTGGGCTGTTACGGAGCGATAGCTGCTACTGAAGAAAAAATGCTGGAGCTTGTGGAGCGCGCAGAGGCTGTCGAAAAAAGAATAGGAAGGAGTCTGGAGTTCATATCGGGAGGAGCAACCAGTACATTCCCGAGGATAATGGAAGGCAATCTTCATCCAAGGATAAACCTGCTCAGGATAGGAGAAGGGATACTTCTTGCAAGAGATCTTCAGGATCTGTGGGGATATGATATGAGCTTTATGCATCGTGACGTATTTACTCTGCAGGCAGAGGTGATCGAAGTCAAGCGAAAACCCAGCTATCCCGTCGGAGAGATCATGTTTGATGCTTTTGGCAACAGACCTGTATATGAGGATATCGGGATACGTAAACGTGCTCTGATAGCACTGGGTAAAGTCGACTATGCATTCCCTGAAGAGCTGGATGTCAGGGAATCGGGAATAAAAGTGATAGGGGCATCCAGTGATCATACGATATTGGACGTAGAGGACGCATCCAGAGATATAAATGTCGGGGATATAATAGAATTCGATCTCAGGTATTCCACACTGGTATATGTGACAAGTTCAGATAACGTAAAGAAAGAATACATATGATAAAGCCGCCGGAAACGGCGGCTTTATCATTACGCTATATCATTTCTTCAAAGCTTTCTATGTATCTGTCGGCAAGCTTTTTTATTTCTGTAACATTGCTGCTTTCGCTTTCATCAGCGACTGCTATCACATAGAAACCGGCCTCTTTTGCACCTCTTATAGCCAGTACGCCGTCTTCGATAACGACAGTTTCATCCTTCAGCGTACCTAGTTTACGATGGGCGTTTATGAATACTTCCGGGCCTTCCTTGCTGCTTCCGGATTCTTCACATGTGGTGATATGGGAAAAATAATCGCGTATGCCCAGACGTGCCAGGATCTCTTCGGCTATGTCCTTGTCTGTTGAAGTCGTTACACACATGGCGATGCCTTTCTGCTTGAATCTTTCAAGGATTACAGGAACATATTCCTTTATGTCCACACTTGCCAGATAATCTTCACGAAGAATCGCATTGAATCCTTTGGCGATTTTTTCTTCTGTCGTAGAGATGCGGTATTCTGTCTTCAGATAGCTGCAAAGCTCGGGAAGTGTCATAGCCTTTGTCTTATCGCCAAGATCGGGCTCTGGAGTTTTCCTGAGTGATGTTATATATCTTCCCGCTGCACCCTGCCACATTTCAGTAGAGTTCAAAAGAGTTCCGTCCATATCAAAAATAGCTCCGCTTATTTTCATAATTGTCGCCTCCCTGTATATACTACTATAAACACTTTTACAATAACATCGCATTGCCGGCTTGTCAATATTGCCGATATAGTAGTTAAAAGATAATCCTTTCAAATGATTCGATTATGTTATATAATTGGCTGGAAAAGGTGACGCCGGACTCTTAGCGGAACATAATGAGGTACAATATGAGAAACATTATCGAAATCAACAATCTCAGCAAAAAATTCGGGAAGGTGAATGCCGTACAGAACCTGAGCTTCCGTGTAGAGGAAGGAGAGCTGTTTGCATTTTTGGGAATAAACGGAGCAGGAAAATCCACCACTATAAACATAATGTGCGGTCAATTGTCCAAGGATGGCGGAAAGGTCGTTATCGACGGCAGGGATCTTGACAGCGATGCTGATATGATAAAACGGGAAATCGGAGTCGTATTCCAGAATTCTGTGCTGGATTCTGCTCTGACTGTGAAGGATAATCTTAAAAGTCGTGCTGCACTTTACGGAATACATGGCGCTGAATTCAGAAAAAGGCTTGATGAGCTTATGGAGCTTCTAAGCTTCAAAGATCTGCTCAGGAGACCTGTCGGCAGGCTTTCAGGAGGTCAGAAAAGAAGAATAGATATCGCAAGAGCTCTGATCCATATGCCCAGGATCCTGATCCTGGATGAACCTACTACAGGGCTGGATCCTCATACAAGAAAAAATTTGTGGAATGTTATTTACGATCTTAGGAAAAATAAAAAACTGACCGTGTTTCTTACTACTCATTATATGGAAGAAGCTGCGGAGGCTGACTATATCGTAATAATAGATAGCGGAAAGATAGCTGCAGAAGGCACTCCGTTGGATCTGAAGAATGCTTATGCCGGTGATTTCGTGATATTATACGGTGTAAGTGAGAGCGATGTGAAGTCTCTTGGAATGAATTATGAGAAAATGCGCGATGCATATCGTATAAGAGTCCCAGATACGGCTAAGGCAACCAAGATGATCATAAGGCATCCGGGAATGTTTTCCGATTACGAGATAACGAAGGGAAAGATGGACGATATCTTTCTGGAAGTCACAGGTAAAATTCTGACAGATGGAGAGAAAAAATGAGTGTACTGTTTTTATTGACCAGAAGAAATATAAAGCTTTTTTTCAAGGACAAGGGGATGTTTTTCACATCTCTTGCGACACCTCTCATATTGCTGGTGCTTTACGCAACGTTTCTGGGGAATGTGTATAAGGACAGTTTCATGTTGAGCATCCCTTATGGTTTAGATGTCAGTGATGAGCTGATCGACAGTCTGGTAGGAGGACAGCTGGTATCATCTATACTTTCCGTATCGTGTGTTACGGTGGCATTCTGCTCTAATTTTCTGATGGTGCAGGATAAGGCAACGGGTATAATAAAAGATCTCAGGATATCCCCTGTGAGATCTTCCACTCTTTCAATGAGCTACTATCTGGCATCATTGCTGTCGGCCATGATCATCTGCCTTCTTGCTGCCGTTATATGTCTGATATATCTTTATAAAACAGGATGGTATATGAGCGGAACGGATGTGATGTTGCTGATGGCGGATGTCATAGTTCTTTCTCTGTTCGGAACAGCACTGTCGTCGATAATAAATTTTTTCCTGTCGACTCAGGGACAGATCTCAGCTGTAGGGGCAATAATAAGTGCAGGGTACGGATTCATATGCGGTGCATATATGCCTATATCCCAGTTTTCTGAAGGGCTGCAGAAGGTGGTCATGTT
>CALCKF010000018.1 GCA_937966095.1 uncultured Eubacterium sp. | reverse complement strand
AATTATCAACAGGCACAACTCGTGTATTTCGACTCTTCCAGGGCTCTCTTTCATATTGTCGGAACTTCTCCGGATACTCTCCCAAGGAAAGGATTTTTTCTTCGATCCGGTCAAGCTGTCCGGCTGCATTCTCAGGCGAAAGAAGATCAAATGCTATATACTCAAAGATACCGCGAAGATCGTTCTCAGCCTGCTCCGTAAAGGTAACATCATATTTCATACATTATAATCCCTTCGGATATCCGCAAAAACCTGAGCTGCAGATTTGGTACGCCCTGCCTGCATATCCGCATATCCTTTCTCAAGTTCCATGTCCAAAGTCTCTGCGTTCATTCTCGAAATATCAACAGGTCTCGCAGTTGGAATCTTTACCTCAAACGGAAGCCCCCTATTTAGAATGATCTGCTTATAAAACATATTGATAGCATTAGATGCCGGGATCCCCAAAGTAGCCAGAATTTCCTCAGCCTGTTCTTTAACATCCGGCTCTATTCTTGCATAAAGATTTGCTGATTTGGCTGCCATATCATCACGCCCCTTTCTTTTACCCATATTATAAGTCAATGTACGGACAAAAGCAGTACATTTTTTAAATCAGTACCCTGATCTGCTTCAAAAGAATCTCTCTTACAGACTGATCCTCTGTCCTAATGTTTCTTCCTTAATGAATATGTTCATCTTCTCCTCTTTCCGGGCGAACCGGAAAAAAGAGATGTACTGTTGTGTCCGTTACAATAAACAAAACGCACGAAAAGACTCCGTTTTACCGGTTATCTTTTCATGCGTCCGCGGTGGGTCATGCCCCCATATCATGAAGCCCTCATTTAGTTGTCATTATGCGTGTCATGCACGCTTGATTTCGTTCTTATTACTAAAGCTTATAAGTAGCACTTTCCGAGAGCATCCGTTCTCTCGACGATCTGCCCCTCTGTGAAATTCTTGAGGGTCACTACTCTGGTACATTTGTGAGTATGGCATTTTATCATGATGCCGTTCATAGCCGGAGCCGTCCTGTCTCCGGTCAGTGCGTAGGAGATCCGCATGGATTTCCTGCACTTCTTGCAATAAAAATCAATCGCCTGCATTCGGCTCTTCACCTCCAATTCAATGTTTTGATCCGAAGTCTGAAAAGGAAAGGGAAAGTCACCTTTACAGATTACTGCGAAACGTTGATTAGTCGATCTGCAAAGCGAGCTGACTATAATCCCCCGAGGTCCGGGCAGCTCACCAAAAGCCTCTTTATTCAGTTTTTCTTCTGGCGCAGAAAGAAGATAGTTCATATCCTCCTACGCGTGTAAACAATCATAGGCATGTTCATTACCTCCATCCCAAACAAGCAGCGAACCAAGTTCCGACCGCCGAAGGTTAGCGTGGTCCGCAAGCCCCTTCCCATAAAGTTACTTGTGTATGGGGTATCATTCTGCCGGCCGGCCAGTACGTGTACCCCTTACGATTATCTAATATAAAACAAGTCTGATTTGATTTCAATAGAAACATATTTCTGTTTTCTAATTATATTTGATTTTTCTATTGATTTTATCCGCCCTATGAAGTATATTAGATTCACAGACGTGTGGGCTGTATCCCGCACTTAGAAAGAGGTCACTTATGGACAATATCGGAAACATATTTGCAGCATATCGGAAAAACTTGAAATACTCGCAACAGGATATCTGCGATAAGCTTACCGGAATTGGAATCCCTACCAAGCCTGCAGCATACAGCACCTGGGAGACCGGTAACAGCATCCCGAACGCAGTACAGTTTCTTGCGATGTGCAAGATCCTCGGGATCACGAATATCTTCAATCAGTTTATAGGAGGATATAATCCGGACGATCCAATGGCTGAGCTAAATGAGGAAGGCAGGACAATGGCACTTAATTACATTGACCTGCTGAAGGGCTCCGAAAAATATCAGGCAGCTCCTGTCCGTATCCTGCAGCCTGTCAGAATACTCAATCTGTATGATATGCCTGTATCCGCAGGAACCGGTCAGTTTCTTGACAATGACAGCTATGAAGAAGTTGAAGTCGGACCGGAAGTTCCGGAGACGGCTGATTTCGGAGTGCGCATCAGTGGAGACAGCATGATGCCGAGATATCTGGATAAACAAATCGTGTGGATCCAGAAGACAGATGAACTGAATGATGGAGAAATCGGGATCTTCTATTACAACGGAAACGCCTACTGTAAGAAGCTTCTATGCAATAAAAAAGGAACGTACCTCATTTCACTGAATGATAAGTACGAACCTATTGAGATTGCTGAAGGATCAACATTTAAGACTTTTGGCCGGGTTGTGAGTTAGAGTCCGGATTATTGTACATGTTGATTGCTACAATATAATTGCTCCCCGTATCAGGTCAACCAAAAAGGAGGGATTATATGGCAGTCAAAAATGAGCTGAAGAAGCTGCGCAAGGAACAGCGCTTAAAGCAGTCTGATCTTACTATGGCAGTCGGCATGTGTGAAAAAAGCATCAGCAACATCGAGCTTGAAAAGAATCCGGCCAGCCTTGAAACAGCTCTTCGCCTTGCAGCATATTTTAAAGTCTCTGTGGAAGATATCTTCCATCTGGAGGAAGAACATACCACGTAGGAAGTGTGATGATAATACGCCATGAAACAGTTATCTTTATTCCCGAAAGAAAATACCGATCCAAGACCACCGGAATCGATAGGCTGGAATCTGTGGCATGGATGCACTAAGGCCAGTACCGGATGCCTGCACTGCTATATGTACCGAAGGGATGAATCCATCGGAAAGGATCCTTCCATCGTACAAAAGACAGAAAACTTCGACCTTCCGATTAAGATCTTAAGATCCGGCAAATATAAAGGCAGATATAAGGTTCCCTGTGGTTCACACATCTGGACATGCTTTTCATCCGATTTCTTTCATGCCGATGCAGATGAATGGAGAGAAGACGCCTGGGATATGATATACGAACGTTCCGACTGTTCTTTCTTCATGATCACCAAGAGACCGGAACGGATCGCAGAACATCTTCCAAGGAATTGGGGCTATGGCTGGGAGCATGTCACAATAGCCGTCACCTGTGAAAATCAGGAAATGGCTGATAAAAGGCTCCCGGTATATCTATCTCTCCCACTCTTCCACCACTCCGTAATGATCGAACCGATGCTGACGGCCGTGAATCTGCAGCCGTATATCGAAGAATACCGCTTATCTGACGGAAACCCGGTCATCAAGCACGTATCCGTTGGCGGAGAATCCGGTCCCGGAGCCAGGATCTGTGATTATTCCTGGGTAGAAGCAGTTCACGCACAGTGCATCGAAAACGGGATAAGTTTCAACTACCACCAGACAGGAGCAAAGCTTATAAAAGACGGAAAGCTATACGACATACCCAGAAAACTGCAGCACACTCAGGCACATAAAGCAGGACTTGATACATAGCCCAAAGAAAGGAGGCCCGTCATGAGTACAACAGCATATCAGATCATCGCCGTAGACTTTGACGGAACCCTCTGCTACGGCAACTGGCCTGAACTCGGCGAACCAAACAGACCTCTGATAGAATATCTGATCAATCAGAAAAGATCCGGCAACAAGCTCATCCTCTGGACCTGCCGCGCCGTTTTAATGTGTGGATGGATATCTGGTCATGGTATACGGTCCTGATTCCATAGAGTTCTTCGCATTCAGCCACAAAAGAAGTTAGTTTTGTGTATAACCGGGCCTGATTTTTCGTAATAGCCCGTTTCCATACAAATGTATATTTATTGGCTGCCGATTCAATCTTGGTGCCATCAATAAAAATGGTCTTTCCCGAAATCTCACCAAGAAGATAGAGCAGATCTGACATTTGGGCAAGCAGAACCTTTGCGCAGGCAGAAAAATGTAGGGAGATAAAACGCGCAATCGTTGCATGATCAGGAGCAGGCATTCCTTCAAGGAGATACATAAAGTTGATATCCCGTTTACATGCTTTTCGGATATCTCGACTTGAGTAGATTCGATTCATTGCTGCATAGATAACGAGTTTCAGCATCTGACGCGGCGTTGCCTGATTTTTTCTGATCCTGCCATAAGTTTTATATAGTTCAGAAAGGTCCATTTCCTCCACAAAGGCACTTACCAGACGAACTGGATCATCAGATGGAATAGAAATCTCTAAATCCAGCGGAAGTTTGATTTGATAATACAGCGAAAATGAGGTATAATCCCTCTGTATTATTTTGTTTAGTTGCATAAACTGATTATACCACGAACGCCGGGCTTTTCGAAGCTCGGCGTTTTGTGTTGGAATCGAGTAGGAGGCGGTGACTAACCGCCGTCCTCTCACAGCACCGTACGTA
>CALCKF010000017.1 GCA_937966095.1 uncultured Eubacterium sp. | reverse complement strand
ATATACGGTGTATTCACAGGTATGATGATTTCTTCCGTACTTCTGTGGTTTTCCTGCTTCAACAGGATAATGACAAGCGATAAGATAATATATCTGTTCGGCAGGCTGATGCCGGTGATATCCATGATGATATCAATGGTCATGCGTTTTATTCCGAGATTCAGGATACAGATACGGAAGATATCGCAGGCGCAGCGTTGCATGGGCAGGGATGCAGGCAGCGGAAGTCTGGGTAAAAGGTTAGAACAGGGAATGAGTATAATGTCGGTGATGTTTACATGGGCGATGGAAAATTCAATAGATTCGGCTGATTCCATGAGAGCCAGAGGGTACGGAACAGGCAGGAGAAGCTTCTTTTCGACATACAGGTTCGACAGACGGGACAGGATATCCTTGCTGATAATTTTGCTGTTTACAGCAGTGGTGCTGGCAGGTGCAGCAGTTGGAAGCTGTCATATGGAGTTCTATCCTGAGATCGTTATTCCAGAGACCGAAGGAATAGATGTGATATTTTATGTATCATATCTGCTTTTATGTTTCTTTCCGGTGATCATTGAAGCAAAGGAGGTGATCCTGTGGAAATATTTACAGTCAAAGATCTGACATTCAGATATCCGGGAAGGGAAAAGCCTGCGCTGGACAGTATCAGCTGCAGTGTAATGGAAGGGGAGTTCATCGTTATATGTGGCAGATCCGGATCGGGAAAAAGTACGCTTTTGAGGAATCTGAAACCAATGATCGCTCCGCATGGAGAAAAGCGCGGGAGTATATTGTTTGAAGGTATAGATATCATGTGTCTGGATCCGCAGAAGCAGGCGGCTCAGATAGGTTATGTACTGCAGGATCCGGATTCTCAGATAGTTACTGATAAGGTCTGGCATGAGCTTGCCTTCGGTCTGGAAAGCACAGGAATGGATAGCGATGCGATACGGCTCAGAGTGGCGGAGATGGCCAGCTTTTTCGGGATACAGACGTGGTTTCATAAGGATGTAGACAAGCTGTCCGGAGGGCAGAAGCAGATCCTGAATCTGGCCTCGGTGATGGTGATGCAGCCAAAGGTGCTGATACTGGACGAGCCGACAGGACAGCTTGACCCTGTTGCGGCAGAGGGTTTTTTTGAAACGGTTAAGAAAATAAACAGTCAGCTGGGAACTACAGTCCTGATCACAGAGCACAGGCTGGAGGATGTCCTTCCAATGGCCGACCGTGTAATAGTTATGGACGAAGGAAAGGTGATCGCAGCTGATGCTGCGTCGCATATAGGCTCGGTACTGGCTGAGAAAAAGCATCCGATGTTCAGTGCGATGCCTGTTCCGGTAAGGTGCAGCGCAGCTGTAGCACAGGAAGGAATAGGCGAAGGGCTGATCCAGCCGGTCGATGTGAAAAGCGGCCGCCAATGGCTGAGCAGTCTGTTTGAAGGAAAAGATATCAGTAGAAGGGCACTTGCTAAAAAGGAATATCATGCTTACGGCGATCCAGTGATAAATATGGAGGATGTATGGTTCAGATATGACAGGAACGGCAGAGATGTGATCCGTGATCTTTCCATGGAGGTATATCCGGGAGAGCTGTTCTGTATAGTAGGAGGAAACGGAACAGGTAAAACGACGGCTCTCAACATATTGTGCGGAGAGAATATCCCCTATAGAGGGACAGTCAGGATAAAGGGCCGGAAAATAAATCAGTATGGAAAGCGGGATCTGTTTCGTGGAGTGCTGGGTGCAGTGCCGCAGAATCCTCAGACCGTATTCATAGAAAAGACTGTAAGGCTTGATCTGCTGGATATGCTGAAAGAAAGCAGCATGACAACGGATGAAAAGGACCGGAAGGTGACAGAGGTGGCAGCACTTGTCGATATGGAGGGATTGCTGGATGTTCACCCGTATGATCTTTCAGGAGGGGAACAGCAGAGAGCGGCTATTGCAAAGATATTGCTGCTGGAGCCTGAAATAATGCTTTTGGATGAGCCCACGAAAGGTCTTGACAGCAGCTTCAAAGAAAAGCTGGCAAAGATAATGTGCAGGTTGCGGCAGAGAGGCATGACCATTGTGATGGTTTCCCATGATCTGGAGTTCTGCGGCAGATATGGGGACAGATGTGCAATGTTCTTTGACGGAAAGATCACAGCTGTCAATACTCCCGAAAGATTTTTTTCGGGAAACAGCTTTTATACCACTTCTGCCAACAGGATGGCAAGGCACATTTTCTCAGGTGTGGTTACTGCAGATCAGCTGACAGAACTCATACTTTTAAATCATGGAAAAGATGATGAGGAGGCCGGCAGAGACGATAAAGAGAAGAATGACGGGAAAAGCTCTAAGAGAAAGGATGATCCGGAGGAAAACACTTCCGGAGGTCACAGGATTTCTACTGAAAAAAGGAACGATACTGAAATTACAAAGGGTAAAAGCAGACTTTCTTTTCTGATCGATATATCAATGCTACTGCTGGCATTTGTTACAGTCATCGCAGGTTATCTGCTGCTGGGCAACCAGAAGTATTTTGTGATATGTGTGCTGCTGATCGTATATGCCATGATACCTTTTGCGATCGGCTTTGAAAGACGAAAGCCTCAGGCAAGGGAAGTCGTGATCCTTGCGGTGCTGATAGCAGCAGCTGTGGCAGGACGTGCCGCATTTTTCATGGTGCCGAATTTCAAACCCATGCTGGCTTTTGTAATAATTGCCGGAGCAGGGATGGGCAGGGAAGACGGATTCATCGCCGGAGCCATGTCTGCGCTGATATCCAATATGATATTCGGGCAGGGTCCGTGGACGCCGTGGCAGATGATCGCGATGGCGCTGGCAGGTTATCTTGCAGGACTTATTTTCCATACACATATGGAAACCGTCAGCAGGTGGGTAATGGCGCTGTTTGGAGGAGCTGCTGCATTTTTCCTTTACGGAGGTATCGTCGATCTATGGACGATTTTTATGATAAGTCCGGAGCCGTCTTTGAAAACAGCTGCAGCCGTATATGCTGCTGCAG
Source organism: uncultured Eubacterium sp. (assembly GCA_937966095.1). Taxonomy (GTDB): domain Bacteria; phylum Bacillota; class Clostridia; order Peptostreptococcales; family Anaerovoracaceae; genus Lentihominibacter. Next base: position 1,109 of record CALCKF010000017.1, on the reverse strand, counting down.
TTCCGTTCAATGCAGTGCATGCCGCGGCTACGGTGATATTCCTGATACTGATGGCAGTTCCGATGCTTGAAAAGATGAGCAGGATAAGAAAAAAATACGGTATCGGACAGTTTTTGACAGATAATGTAAGGAGAGAAAGAGTATGAAAAAAAGTTGGAAAAAACTACTGGCGATTGTCATAACGTCAGTGATGATTTCGGGTGCCGGCGGATTTGCCTCGGCAGAGCATGTGAGTGCAGTAAGTGAAGAGACTATAAATGTGACTCTGCATTTTGACTGCAGTTCGCTGGGGAGTGAGGAAGCACTGAAAGTCGTGGGATTTGATCCTGATATGGCCGATATCACTGTTGAGATATTAAAAAACGGGACAGTATGGGAGGCAATACAGGAAGCTGCCGAAGAAAAACAAGGGGCTATTGTAAAGGATGAAAACAATAAATATATATCTTCTGCTTACGGTCTTGGCAACGGTCTGGCAGGAGTTGCGGACAAGCTGGGGCTTGAACCCGTGCCTACTTCACCGTATAACTACACATGGGCAGGATGGATATTTTCTGTAAACGGACAGCAGTCGATATCGGGAGCGGCAGATCACGTTCTGACCGAGGACAGTGATATTGATTTCCGCTATCAGCTGGCATATAGAGAAGGCGGCGCATATGACTGGGATTTCGTGGATGCATACCGTGAGCTTGAAGATGCATTGCAGAAAGCAGAAACCATAGACAGAAGCAGTTTTACGGAAGTACAGCTTTCAGCTGTAGATGAGGCGAAGGAACAGGCGGGAAAAATAAAGAACGAGATCGATGAAGAATCGGGAGGCTTTTGGGCATCATATTTCATTGACAAAGGAACTGCATTATGGGGTCCGGGAAGCCCTACCCAGAATATGGTGGATGCGGCCAAAGATCTGTCATATGCACTTGATAAAAAAGCTGCGCCTCAGGAGATCGTCGTTGAAGATACAGGTAAGATATATGTCGGAAAGAAGGCAAAGATCTCATATGAGGTAAAGCCTGAGGGGGCATCACAGGAGGTCACTTATGAAGTCATAGAAATAGGCGGTGAGGCAGAGGTTTCAGAAGACGGGTATATAACGGGGAAAAATC
>CALCKF010000016.1 GCA_937966095.1 uncultured Eubacterium sp. | reverse complement strand
GCGCCTTCCGTCTTTCCGGCTCCCACGATATTATGGATCTCATCTATAAACAGTATTATCCTTCCTTCGGATTTCTCTATTTCATTCAGTACAGCTTTGAGCCTTTCCTCAAATTCTCCACGGAATTTTGCACCTGCTATCAAGGATCCCATATCAAGCGCAAATATAGTCTTGTCCTTGAGTCCTTCAGGAACATCTCCGTTCAGTATCCTCTGAGCCAGCCCTTCCACTACTGCAGTCTTTCCGACTCCCGGCTCACCAATAAGGACAGGATTGTTTTTAGTTCTTCTGGAAAGTATCTGTATTGTATGTCTGATCTCTCCGTCTCTGCCTATAACAGGATCCAGTTTACCATCTCTTGCCATTTCCACAAGATCACGGCCGTATTTATTCAGGGCATCGTAATTCTCTTCCGGATTCTGGCTTGTGATCCGCTGATTCCCTCTGACCTTGTTCAATGCATCAAGAAATTTTTCCTTTGTGATGCCGTACCTCTTGAATATCTCTGCCGACGGAGTGTTCCGTTCATCCAGCAGCGCCATATACAGATGCTCAACGCTGACATATTCATCTTTTAGCTTTTCAGCCTTTTTTTCCGCGTTTAGCAATATCTGCTGAAGTCTTCTTGTCGAATACATGTTTTCTGCACTTCCCGAAACCTTGGGAAGCTTATCTATCTCACTCTGTAACGCACCAATCACCTCTCCGGTATTTACTTCCATGAATTTGAGAAGCTTCGGTATCAGACCATCTTTCTGCATTAAAAGAGCCAGATGAAGATGTTCACCGTCTATCTGCTGATGTCCCTCCTCTATCGCTATATTCTGACAGTCGATTATCGCACTCTGTGCATTCTGTGTATATTTATCTATATTCATGATATCCACCTCCAAATGGTCAAATATATCATTCTACGGTATATTTTTCCTTTATAAATTTATTTTAAACCCAGAAACAGGATAAGTCAACAACTTTTTTAGCACTCACCTAAAAAGAGTGCTAATAATATTAAAATCATTGACAACTATATAAAAAATCAATATACTTATAAAGTCGGATATAAATATTTTGCGCCTTTGGTGGAATTGGCAGACACGCTAGATTTAGGTTCTAGTGGGAGACCGTGGGGGTTCAAGTCCCTCAAGGCGCACCAGAATAGATAAACCTGTTTCAAAGATAAAATGAAACAGGTTTATTTGTTTTTTTCTTTAAAGCACAGAAAGAAAGATAAGTAAGGAAATACGATAATATAATTTGATATTTTCTTTTTTAGCCGGATCTTATCAGAAAGTTCGTGTATTCGAACAGAAGACATTTATTCATGCAAGTTCATAATGCTTCGTATTGTTTATATATTTTAAGTTAATACACACTTTTCCATTTATCTATAATATGGCTTGTTTTCAACATTTGAGCATCATGAGCATAATATATTCTGCAGTCTGTCAATATCAAGCGGAGTATCTTCTAAAAGAAACATGAGCCTGTATCTTATGGCCGATATGCAAATTTATATACCCATTTTTGTTTCTGAACGGGCGATGCCGATATTAGTTTTTTTTGATATATTAAATCATGCAGAAATATCTGTAATGCTCTAAAAAGCTTTCAAGGAGGTCTATATGAATAAAATCATCAGTAAAACCGTAACGATGATGCTGGCAGTAATGCTCATGTTCGGGAGCATTACATTAAGCACCGACTGCACGGTAAATGCGGCAAGCTGGGGCACGCCGTATCAAAAAGCAGATACGATTGTAAGCGGTGAAACTTATGTTTTTTTTGCCAATATCAGCAATAATCTGAGTCAAAGCGATCCTGCAGACCGGTTGCTGACAGCAGACTTATGGCGGCCGATGAATCAAAATGGTACTTCCACCACAGACTTTGTCACTGACCAATATGGTACGCTGTGGAATGACTACAACGACTTAAGTGAGTATGAATATGTCATTACAGAAGTTTCGGGAGACATGAACGAGGGAAATCAGGGATACCGGATTGTGCAGCAAAAATCCGGACACTATCTCGACGTGACCCAGGATATGCAGCCTACAATACATGAGGGGAGCAACAAACGATTTAAGGCAGGGCAGGAGATCCGTAACTTTGACGGGGAAATTTACCCTACGCTGGCATATGTCTGCATTTCAGATACACCACGTACATGGTATTGGGACCAAAGCCGAGGCGAATTCTATACATTATATACCAGTAATTTGAAAAGCAGCGGAACTGCGGTAACCGGGATGTTCACAGACGATAAAGAGGCCGGTACCGTATATGCGTATCAGAAAGATAATAAAAACTATTTGGTAAACTGGGGCGGATATGCGTATATCGACTACTATGATCGTGATTTTGTAGGATATGTAGATATGGGAACAGCGGACATTCAGGTTTCGTTTCATAGCAATATGAAATTGTACCTGTGCGCAGTGAATGCCGGAACCGGATATCATGAAAACCATAAGAATAATTTGGCAGAAGCGCTGCATAATCCGCTGTATTATTTTTATAAAACTTACTCGTGGATGGGCAGCGGAGGCTGTGCTTCACTAAGCGTAAACAATGTAGGCTTTATTTATGGAAATTTCCCAGACGGCGGCAGCCATGCGGAAAAGCAGAAAGTGGCTCTTTATCGTAAGACTGCGTCCTGCAGTCTGGAAGTGATCTGCGGCAATGGAAGCGGAGACCGGCCAAGGGGAGTAGCCATCGACATCTCCGCTAACGAAAATACACGTGACGATCATTTTGTGAAATGGAAGGTCGTAAGCGGCGACTGTGTTATAGAAAATCCCGAAGACCGCAACACAAAGATTACGATCAACAGCGATACAGCCAAAATAGAGGCAGTATTTGAGCCTCACTCTTATGTAGACGACCATGACTGTTCCACTGCGCTTTACTGTACTGTTTGCGGCGATTTGCTTGCGTCAATTAGCAATCACTTGTTTGATGAGTATACAAATCCGTCTCCCGGATTCCATGAGAAGAAATGTGAATGGTGCAATGTAAGTATCGATTACGGAGCGTGTACTTACAATAACGACATATATCCGGCAACATGCAACTCCGCTAAGCGCTGTTATATATGTGGAGCTGAGGAACCTGGCGGAGAAAAAGATCCCGACAATCACGAGTCGGAAAAAACGGTATGGCAGCAGACCGAGACCACCCATACCCTGGTTCACCAATGCTGCGGTGCGGTTGTAGATGCTGAAACACCTCATACATGGAAAAATGGTAATTGCACTGCATGCGGATATAATTGCCTGCATAAAGGCGGCGAGGCAACCTGCGTTCAAAAGGCGGTATGCGAAATCTGCCGGCATCCCTATGGAGAGATCGATAGCAGCAACCATGCACCTGCATCGGAATGGACTCAGAAGGATGACAAGCATTACCATATCTGCGAAAACGGCTGTGGCACCCATGTCGACGAGGCAGCATGTTCCGGCGGCGAGGCAAGCTACTTTGTAAAGAAAGTCTGTGATATATGTAAAAACCAATACGGCACTATCCCGGTCGATACTGTTGATCCTGCCGGAGAGATCAGCGTTTCCGAAAACAGATGGACCAGGTTTCTGAATCAAATCACCTTCGGTCTGTTTTTCAATGATACACAGAAGGTGGAGATCACCGCTTCTGACGACAGCTATGGCCATGAAGGCTATACTGAGGAAAAAGCGGCAAAAATAGAATATTATCTCCATACGGGAGAAACCGCCCTGACAGAAGCGGATCTTGAAAGCAAAGAGTTTACAGAATACAGCGGCGCATTCAACATCGATCCCAATAACGAATATGTTGTCTACGCAAGGATCACCGACCATGCCGGTAATGCAGTATATATAAGTTCAGATGGAATAATACTGGATGCTTCTGCCCCAAGCTGTCCTGAAGTTGATACCAACGGATACAATTCAGGAGAGTGGCTGACAGAGGGCGGTGTGACCTTGAGCGTTTCCGGTTCGGAAGCCTTAAGCGGTATTGACAGGTACCAGTATTCCACCGATAATGGTGCAAGCTGGACGGATATGACTGCCACAAACGGATCCGCTTCCCTTGTGGTTTCAGATGAAACCGATGGCACAGACTATATATTCAGAGCAGTCTCCAATTCCGGTGTGAAGAGTATCGCAACCTATCCTGTCACATTAAAGATCGACAGGACAGCGCCGGACGGTGACATAAAGTTTGAGAGTAATTCTGTAAAGGAGTTCATCAGGAATATCACCTTCGGACTGTTCTTCAACAAAGATATCGATGTAGAGATCACTGGCACGGACGATCTGAGCGGTGTTGCTGAAATCCAGTATTACAGAAGCGATAAGGCGCTTACAGAGACAGAGGTCATCGCTGTCGCCGACTGGGTTGAAACAAACGGTAAATTCAGCGTTACCGCAGAAGATAATGAAAAGTTCATCTATTACGTTAAGATCACCGACAATGCCGGCAATACGGTCTGCTTTGGCTCAGACGGCGCTACCTTCGACCTTACATCACCTGTCATAAGCGGTGTTAGAGACGGAAACACCTATTATGCGACCCAGAGCGTCACTGTGTCTGATGAAAATCTGTCTTCCGTCACGGTGAACGGTACGGAAACGACCGCTGCAGCATTTACCCTCACGGGAGATACTGATGCGGCCTATACCGTCATCGCCTCCGATAAGGCAGGAAATTCAACAGAATACACCGTTATCATGAAGCCTGTATCAAGTCTTGCCGAGCAGCTGGACGATATCAGCTCTGACAATGTGACTTCAGATGACAAGACTGATATCGAGGCAGTAAAAGAAGCAGCAGGTGCGGATAGAGATAGTGCTACAGAAAGTGAGAATGCAGCGCTGGATCAGATCACAGAAAAATGTGAAGAATTACTTGAGAAGCTGAAATCTGTAGAAGAAGATACACATACAGAAAACATCCAGAAAGTGGAAGAAATCACCTCCGATACGGTGCAGCCTGAAGACAGGGAAGATCTTCAGGCCGCCAAAGAGGACCTTGAGAAGGCGCTGGATGATCATGAAAGCAATCTGACTGATGAGGAGAGGTCCGGCCTTGAGGAAAAGCTGGAACAGATCAATGATGCTCTCGACAGTATCGAACATTCGGAAAAAGCAGAAGAAGCTATCAGCGATCTTCCTGATACCGTCCAGCCGGATGATACGGATACAGAGCAGATCATAAGCGATGCAAAGGAACAGTATGACGCGCTGACAGACCATGAGAAAAGCCTTGTCAGCGATGATGCGAAAGAGAAACTGGAGAAACTGCTGGAAGATCTCGTCGACTACAAAATCGTCATGGGAGACGGAAGTCAGTGGATGAAAGGATCGCAAAAGGACGTTGAATTCACAGCCAACGGTGCCTACTCCAAATTCACCGGTATCGAGGTGGACGGCGAGGCAGTGGGTGAAGACAATTACACGGCTGCTTCCGGCAGCACGGTGATCACCCTGAAGCCGGATTACCTGGAGACGCTGTCTGTCGGCAAACACACCCTGACGGTTCAGTACACGGACGGCGAGGCAAGCTGCGGATTTGAAATCTTCGCGAAGGATAATGCAGCAGCGCCGGGCACCGGTGATAACAGCAATATCCTGTCATGGATTGCACTGCTGTGCGTGTCCGGCGGCATACTGAGCGCAGCGGCGTACAGAAAAAAGAAGCAGAAAAACTGAAATCCTGATAATCAAGAAGAGACGGTCCCTCTTTAAAGCAGGACCGTTTCTTTTTGATTTTATCAGATGAAATAGACATCTGGTCTTAGTAATTTTGATATATTCTATTACTCTGTACACCGGTATTGAAAACAATAAAATTTATAGCAGGATTTTTATTAAAGGAGGAACTGAAAAAAAGTAAAAGTATATACAAACCTTCTGTTTTTTTGTATAATTGTATGTCGGCACAGACACATAATCATTTCTTATATTTCAGTGAATCGGAGGAGCTTACAACCATGAGAAGAATGATCTTTGCCATATTATTGTCAGTCTGCCTTATTACAGGCCTTATGCCGGTATCCGCTTATGCTCAGGTTATAAACACTGATGGATATGAATTTAACACAGAAACCGGCGAGCTTCATATCAAAACTGATGCAGGCTCCACCCAGTGGCGGGATGATCCCGGTATCGCCAAGGAAGCTGTCAAAAGCATATCATTTCAGCGGCTGGATACACCTGTCCTAAATATAGGCGACTCCGCCTTTGAGGGCTGTGTTAACCTGGAAGGTACCATAAAACTCAATGCGGATGCCACAAGCATAGGTGTCGATGCCTTCAAAGGATGTGACAATCTTGATCTGATTTTGATTCCCGAGGGGGCTCAGGGGGATATTGAAGCATCCGGAATCCCCGAACAAACCGCCTACATGGTTTATCAGTATGATATGAATACAGATTCAAGCAGTTTCTTCGTACGGGATGTGCACTATGGTTCCAAGACGCAAATTGTTTTTGACGGATATATATTTGACGGAACGTGGTCTTGCGGAGTGAACTTGGTATGTGAGGATAAATTCAATGTTGTCCCGGCTGAGAATGAAACGGCATGGTATTATCACACTGAAGCGGACGGGCAGATCACGGTTACCAAATACATTACCAACCCCGAATATCGGCAATCTATTGAGCTTAATAAAAGTTTTGGAGATCTTGTGGTAAAGCAGTATGCCGCGGATGCCTTTTCCCATACAGGTCTAACGGCTGAAAACATAATCATCGTAGATGAAGGCATCAAAGCGACCATCCCGGAGGAAATTTCCAAGGTGGTAATTAAAAGGGAAAATGGGGATAAGGTGGCATATTTTACTCCTGGCACGTCCGGCAGCGCGGGAGATAGTCTTCGCTTTCTGCGCGTACCCAGAGACGTAAGCACGCTCTTCTTAAAAGGCATGACAGCCTCTGTGTATGACATGATGATAGAGTGTGCCGTGGTATCATACAGCGAGGATGATGCCGGAAATATCACTATTACAAATGTTCTGCTGAGCCATTTTATGCCAGAGCAGGAATATGTTGTTCCAACCACTGTTGAAAATAAGCCGGTAACCACTGTGATGATAAACGCCAAGGATAACTATGAAATGGAAAAAATAGTTGTTGACAGTTCGGCAAACAAAATCATCTATGAAAGTGATCCGTACAATGACTCCGATCTGTGCACGATCACACAGATCGTTCAGGGAAATCAACCATGTGTTGAACTCCCGCTTGAAATCAGCGGCAGGCCTGTTGAAAGCATTCCTGAAACAGCATTTGACGAAAGCGTAGAGTGCATCGTTGTTCCGGAAGGACTTGAATCGACGCAGCCGGAAGATGTCTGCAAGATCGTATATATCATCGACTCTGACGGAAAGGTGATCATTACAGGTATCGTACCGGGAAGCGATCAGACGGGCAATATTAAACCTGTTACGGTCCCCGACTTCATTGCAGGGCAGACTCCTGTTGTTTCAGATGAGGTCAAGACGGAAATGGCAACTATTCCACACGAGCATACCGGCGGTACCGCGACCTGCACGGAGCGTGCTGAATGCCGGCTTTGCGGACAGTCCTACGGCAAAACAGATGGAAAAAATCACAGCTATTTGATCCATATTGAGAAAAAAGAGCCCACCTGCGCTGCAGCGGGCAATATTGAACACTGGATCTGCAAAGGCTGCGGCAAAGTCTTTGCAGATGCAGATGGCAAGAATGAAATCACACTAGAAAGAACCGTTATATCTTCCACCGGTCATAAATATGAAAACGGCAAATGTACCGTATGTGGCGCAGTCGATACCACATTCAGACCTGTGATATCAGCCGGCTTGCCTTCGACCGGTGATAGCAGCAATATCGCTCTTTTGATCACACTGATGTTCATCTCCGCCTGTGGTCTAGCTGTAACAGCACTTTACAGCTTCAGAAAGAATTGCGGTAAATAATTTACTGAAAACACCATTGAAGTCTGAATTATGAGATCTGGACATCAATGGTGTTTTTTACACCCATCCTGTTTGGCACAATAGCCGGAGCTTCTCCGCCAAATGCCGAACAGATCTTTTTCATGTATGTGACTTGGTCATTAAAATATGCCTGTTTTCTAATATTCTTATTGCCGAATACAAATCATAATTTATGTTCGTACTTGCCGCCATTGTTTCATCACCTTATAACAAATCATACTCCGCTTATTTTAGCGTATGCAAAAATGATTATTTTCTTTAAAAGCCATACTTTTCCGCATTTTTTTGTTTTGCTCTGGTATATTTTTATTACTGTTCTGAATTTTGCCTGATAATATATATTCAAGTTTTACGCCTGCGCAAAAATACCCATCCCGGCCTTCATACGGGCGATGGCAGCAGTAATTTTCTGTGTTAGAATAAATAGGATATTATTTATGTTGTATATATTCATATTATGGAGGAGAACAAATGAAAAAACTTTTTTTAACTATCCTTCTCAGTATTTTCATGATACTGACACTGCTTCCGGCAGCAGCCTTTGCCGATGACGGGAACGGTAAGCCGACCCAGCTTTGGGTAAACAATGTTAATATAATGGAAGAAGGCAGTGAAAATGCCGTTGAAGGGGCCAGCTACGACCCGGAAACGAATACATTGACTCTTAATAATATAACTATCGATCAGACAAATTCAGATTTCAAAAATAACAATGACGATGATTACAGCTTTTATGCGATAGTTTCTGGAATATATGCCGACGGCGATCTTAATGTCCATCTGGAAGGGGAAAACAGTGGCATTCGCTCCAAGATGTTATGGTATACGTTCCTTATAAGCGGGGAACTCAACATAACAGGCTCCGGATCACTTGATATCTTCGGTTCCTGCGGAATACAGGCAAAAGAAGATATCAGCATACGCGGTACAGGTACGATGACAATCGAAAGCGAACTCAATTGTATAAATTCAGAAACAGGAAATATCAATATTGCAGACAGCATGGAAAAGATAAAGCTTATTGCCCTAGAGAGTGTTCTCTGCTGTGAGGGTGAAGGCTGCACCATAACCGTGGGTGATAATATTCTATCAGCTGACGTCTCCTCCTCACTGGGAATGGTGATCAATAAAGGAAAAATAGAACCCGTATCCCAGGCCGAAGTGATGGTCGGAGGTGTCGATGTTTCAAATGGAAGTGTGGAAGGTGCTGAATATGATGAGGAGTCTAATACCCTCACACTGAAAAATGCCAACATAGACAGCTGTGAGGAAATGTATAAAGCAGCCATATTTTCAGCAGAAGATCTTACTATCGTGCTTGAAGGATCCAGCACGATATCCGGAAATGACATCAAATACGGTATTTTTTCAAAAGGTGATATAGAGATAAAAGGAAGCGGATCCCTTACTGTAAAAACACAGTATGTAGGCATTTATTCCCAAGATAACATCAATATAAGTGATGATGGATCTTTTATCAGAATCAAAAATGATGATGCAAGAGTGCTGGTAGCAAATTCTCTGACCCTATGTGGAGAAGATTTTCCTGAATTCTCTTTTTCTGAACTCTTAAACGCTTCTTCAATAGTAATAGAACAGGGGGAAGTATATTGGATACCTAAATATATCATTGTGAACGGCATTAATATAACAGATGGCGAAAATGTTGAAGGCGTGTCATATGACTATAGGACAGGCACCCTTAATTTGAAAGATGTAAAAATAACGGAATCATCCGGCGAAGAATATCATAACAGCGGTATTTATTATTACAATGACAATGCATACAACGGCATACTGACTGTGAATCTGGAAGGCGATAATACCATAAAAGGCGAGGATATGGACTATGCCATATATGCTTATAATGCCGAATGTCAGTTTACCGGAAGCGGAACGCTCAATGCAGAGGCAAATATCAATGGGATTTTCTCAACATACGATCTGTCAGTAGACAGCAGCATTAAAGAACTCTGCCTGTCAGCAGGCTCATCAGCATTTTACGCAAACCAGGATTATTTTGTAAATATCGGCAGCAACCGTATTAAACTTACTGATCAGAAAGTATGCATACAGTCAGGAGAAGTAGCACTTCAGGAAAGCGAAGGACTTTATGAACTTAAGGTGGGAAATGTAGATATTCTGTCCGGTGAAAAAGTGGATGGAGTCAGCTTTGACCCGGACACCTGTACCCTTACCCTGGACAATGTACATATCGTTACAGACAGCAATTATCTGATAAAAGCGACAGGAAACCTTAATATCCGGATTATAGGCGACAACTCTATGCTGGAAAAGGAAGACGCAGATAATCTGTATGCAGGTATATATGTAGAAGCCGGCAGCCTTAATATCTGCGGAAGCGGCACCCTGACTCTGGAAAACAGCCTGTATACACAGATAAAAGTCGATAATTCCATCAGTGTCGGTGGTGATGTGATGATTGCTCCGTACGCAGGTAAAGAAGGTGGCACGATTTTTGCCGATACATTAAACATATATGACAATGCAGTCCTGATATGCGGAAATTTTTATATCAATGAATTAAATCATGATAGCGGTATCCTTATTGAAACATATAAAAAGACAGGAACAGTTAAAGGCGATGTAACGCTTTCCCACGACCTTACCATAAATGAGAAGGATACACTTACCATCCCTGAGGGCAGTTCTCTCACTGTACCTGATGGTATCAAGCTGATCAATAAAGGAACTTTAATAATCAACGGTACTCTCTTTTCAAATCAGGACATATCCGGTGACGGCACGCTGCAAGGCGAAGTATCCCCTACAGAAGATCAAAATGAGAGTGCCCCCGCTACCGGCAATGATATCAGCTTAACGATGTGGATTATTCTCATGGCCATGTCAATAGCAGTAATACTCATGCTACTGTCTTCCAGAAGAAAATCCAGCTGATAATTTTTTCAAAACAACATATCCATATATAGTAAGACCGCCGGTTATATTGATACTGAACCGGCGGTCTTTTTATATATTCAACTGAAATATGCTGCCATACCCTCATAAATACCAAGAGCAAACAACTGCGGATACTGTGATAAAAGCTCTGCATCAGTCGTGTTTGTAAGATATCCCATTTCCACCAGCAATGCCGGCATCGTCGTCTTTCTCAGCACATACAGCTCCGGATTTATGAACATGCCACGATTCGGAAGTCCCGTTGCAGCATTTAAACCCGCCAGTATGTATTCTCCCAGCGGATATGCAGGAGTTGACCGATTGTATACATATACCTCACTGCCGCTGGCTTCTGTATTGATACTGGCATTACAATGAAGACTTATGAAATAATCAGCTCCCCATCTGTTAGCTGCATTTACCCTTTCCGCCAGACTCGTGGCATTGGAAGTGCCCAGCTGCTCTG
>CALCKF010000015.1 GCA_937966095.1 uncultured Eubacterium sp. | reverse complement strand
GGGTAAAATTTGATATATCAATCATAGAGTTATAAGACAAGCGCAGCCGCATGCGGCTGCGCTTGTGATTTTAAGATTAAAGTTAAAGAACATAAAAGTGGTCGCAGATACGAACACATGCGGAAATCTGCAAACTTTTGCAGAATCAGAGTTTCAGACCGGTCATACGAAGTTTTACGGTAAATAATAATTTTTTGATTACCCATTTCACCCTCTTAAATGGGCGATGGCAGAGAGGGATTTTAATGATATAATATTATAGATATTTATATTTTTTATGGGGTAGTGTGCTTTATATCAGACCTTTCGGGTCTGAAAACAGCGCGAATATAGGACATAATATATCTGGATTTTGTCATCATGAAGAGGAAGAAGATATGAAGAATATTGCCAGGAAAATCACAGCCGTAGTTTTGGCAGTCACGCTTGCTGTCACTATCTATCCTGTCATAGGCTCTGCAGGAGCCGAAGCTGCGCCTGCAGAAAAGCTCGATAAGACGGATGCGGCAAAGACTGAAATGCAGAAAGAAAAGGCAGGAAGCACTGTCAGGACCGGCAGTCCGGCGGCTGCTTATGCTGAAAGTGAAGCGGCAGCGGGGTTCAACGTTGTTAAAATTGATACTGATGCGAAGACCGCCGAGATAAATTGGATGGGAAATGTTGAGACCATAGTCGTGAATTTTTATGACGATGGATATAAGGGCCAATATAAAGATAGGCCTCCGGTATATACAAAGAGCATTAATGTCACGGCTTCTCCAGATGAACTCGTTACGACAAATGTAACATTTGATAAAAATATGCCGGAATATTTCATACTGGAAATACTGCTTAAAGACGGTTCCGGAAAGGATGCGGCAGATCCGTATGTAACCAATCAGTACACAGAAGCGATCCGTGAGATCAGCGACAAGACCATAGAAGATTTCAGAAATGAGGGGGATCGTCTTGTGGAGCTCGCTGAAAATGCAGGTGCTGAGGAAGGCAGTTTTCTGATCCTTGCTGATGACGTCATCCGTATAGATGAAGGCCCCACCGGCCAGGAAGGCGTGGAAGGTGCAGGCTATGTCCAGGTGGAGATGATGCCGGCAAACGGCGGCGATCAGTTTTGTACCCTGAATAATATAGACAGTGAACTCTCCAGTCAGCTTGATGATATCGAATACGGTGCGCCGGTGTTCATAACGGATGAGACTGTGGGCGCAAACGGGGCAGAGACGAGCTATGTCATGTTCAAAGCCAAGAGTGCGAGCGTAGATGAGAAATCAGGCAGTGCGGTCCTGCGCGGTGAGGTCATGGAAAGCGCCGGAAAAAACGGTGAAGTTAACGAAGAAGAAATGGCGACATATATCAAGGCGGCGAGTATCGGCGGCAAAGCTGACTATGAAGATGACTGGGATGATGTTTGGCTGCCCGGCGGGATAACTTTTACGGCGCATATGCATGGCACTATGGAGGTTCAAATTATAGTCAATGCAATGTCAATGTCCTATTTTGATTTTTCCGTATTTCTGGTTGATGACAGATATTGTGAAGACGCGGAGATTGATGTGAATCTGCCGTCCATTGTAATCGATATTCCTGTCAAGACATTCTCTTTAGGTGTAAAGGGCATATTTGAATTTGAGTTCAGCATCAATATCAGATTTTCAGGCTCATCATCAGGCGGAGTCAGGTTTGATTTCTATTTACCGACATATATATTTGTAAGCATAAGCTCGCAGTCAGGACTTAATATAAATAATTTCTCACCTGACAGCCGGTTTGAATTCGAAGGAGTCACTTTTAGAGGACAGTTCTTTGCCGGGTTTGCTACAGGGGTCGCAGGCAGTGCATTCGAAGTAGTATCTCTCAGCGCTGATCTGGAAAGCGGACTGGAGTTTTCTGCCGAGATGAATAGCGGCCAGTATTGGGACGGAAAGCGAAAATACCATGCATGCGAGGATTTCAGCTGCGTAGGCGGCGATATAACTTTTAAGAAATTAGGCTACAGTATCTGCGCCAATGCAGGGCATTTCAGCAATGGCATTTCCGGGGATATACTGCCGCCGAAATTGCTGAAGAATTTCTATTACTCATATACATACGATGATTACGGACTTTCAGAGTGTCCTCACTGGGGATACAGGCTTAATGTCCATGTGCAAAATCAGGACGGGAAGGATGTGTCGGGTGCAAAGGTCAGCTATGATATAACCAGCTCAAACAAGTATGCCGATAAGGATAAGGAGCGGTTTAAGGGTCTTACGGAAGGGACTACCGATGCGGAAGGCATTGCGACAATCTATGTGCCTGAGAACGAATTTGATATAGACATCACGGCAGAAGATGAATACGGTCATACGTTCAAAGCTTCGGAAACATTTGATGAAACGGGAGATGATCCTGTTACAGAGACACTAGATATAACAATCGATATGTCCCGCAACAAGCTGTCGTTCATAGATACAGATCAGGGCGGTCCTGCCGAGGATATGCCGGATCCTGTATATACGTACGACGATGAGCCGTCGGCAATGATCCCGGAGAAAACTCCGTCAAAGGATAACCGCGTCTTTGTCGGCTGGGCCGCTGAACAGGGATCAACAGAGGTGGCATACAACCCGGGAGATAAAATCCAGGTGAAAGAGGATACGCAGCTTTACGCAATCTGGGCGTACGATGAATATACGATAGAATTGGACAAAAATAAACCGGGAAATGCAACTAATGAGATTGAGGGTGATATACCGGATTCTATAGAAATAAAATATACTGACGCAGACTCGTGGACGATAGGTGATATGACTATGACAGGGTGGGAGTTTAAAGGCTGGAGCAGGGACAGAGTACCTTTTTCGGATAAGGATCTGATAAATGAGATTTCGAAGGAAGAGCTTCTGAAGAGTGATAGCAATACCATCAGGCTGTACGCGCAGTGGGATCCGAAGCCGTATAATGTGACATTTGTGGATCAGAACGATCAGAAAATAGGAGAACAGGGAATATATTATGACACTCCTACGCAGCTGATTTCCGTTGAACAGCTTAAACTGCAGAATGAGAACAGTATATTCACTTACTGGACCGTAGAGGGTTTTGAGGAAAAGTTTCCGGATAAAGCCAAGATAAAGAATCTCTGTACAGTGAACGAGGACGGCAGTCTGGAAGGGAAAACACTTAAAGCCAACTGGCTTACAAAGACCGGTGCAACGATCATCATAACGGACAGCGGTGAGTTTGTTGACGCCGGGGCTGCAATAAAGATCACATTGAAAGACTATGAGAACAACGAGATAGAATACGATGTGGAGTTCAAGAAAGAAAGCCCGGGTATTTACACCGTAGAAAATATACCTGATGGGATATATGTAGTCGTATTTGATGATGAAGATATGCAGGCATATAATGTTGAGGACAGATCTATAGAAATAAGTGAAGGCTTTGGAGCATACAATTTTGACTATTATTCGGTGGACGCCGAATGCGACGGTAACGGGACTTTAAGTGTAACAAACGAAGATGGAGAGCAAGTCGGCTCGGAAGACAAACTAATCCGGGGAACGAAAATCAAGGTGTCTGCAACGGCGGAAACCGACCATCACTTTGAGCAATATACGATCCTTGGAAGCGATAGCGGATTAGAATGGGAGCCGACGGAAGCGGAACAGACATTTGCCATTACCGGAGATATGGTAATTGAAGCTCATTTTGCCCCTAACCGTTATCAGGTTGTATTCCATGACAATGACGGCGGCAGCGATCAGACAGTGATACAGGATATGGTATACGGTGAGGGACAGAAGCTGTTTGCCAATCAGTTCGAGCGCCGCGGATACAAATTCGCCGGCTGGACGACGGAATCTGAGTGGAAGGGGTCTGCCGTTAATTATGTTGATTCCCAAGGTGTATTAAATCTTACTGAAAAAAACGATGGGCAGGTTCATCTGTACGCTCAGTGGACACCTGCAGCAACCTTCATTGTTTTTGATGATAATGCTGACGGTGAAGAAATAAAAGGTGAAATGCTGCAGCAGGGAACATTCTATGACAGTGAGACAACATTGTCGCCATGTAAATTTGAAAGGGACTACTGGGATTTCATCGGCTGGAACACCAGAGCAGATGGCAGCGGTATATCCTACTCTGATAAAGCAGTATTTATCTCGGACAATCCTCTAAATGATTCAGAACTTACATTATATGCCCAGTGGAAGGAAACGGAGTACACCATTGATTACGACCTTGCCGGAGGAACTGTAGCGGCAGACAGGGATAGCACTGAAGGCGGAGCGATTAAAGGTAATCCGGCAACATATAATATAAACACTGAAACTTTCACTCTCATCAACCCTCAGCGCGTTGGCTATGAATTCCTTGGATGGACGGGTACAGGAATAAGTGGGGACCCTCAGGATAAAGTCACGATCAGTAAAGGCTCCCATGATGACCGGAAATATACCGCCAAATGGAAAGCTGAGGAAAAGACACTGAAATTCGATCCGAATGGTGGAAAGTGGGATGACGGCAGCAAGGATATTGTTGCTGTGAATGCGGATTATGACAGCACCATTTATATTCCTGATGCTCCTTCGAGAGAGTACTATACTTTCGAATTTTGGGAAGACGAAAACGGAAACAAATATATACCGGGCCACGAATACAAGGTAAGGGGAGATCAGGAGTTCAAGGTGATCTGGAAGCCGGTGGAATATGTCATAGAATATGACCTTGCAGGCGGATCTGCTGCAGGGAACGCCAACCCGGTCGTTTATACTGCCGAGACAGATGATTTTGCTCTGACAGCTCCTGAACGGGAAGGCTATGTATTCATCGGCTGGACCGGCTCCAACGGCGATAATCCCGAAATGGAAGTGATGATCACTAAAGGTTCCGGCGGTGACAAACATTATACCGCCAACTGGAAGCCTGATAAGATGTCACCGTCAGAAGAGGGATCGAAAGGTGAAGGACACGATAAAGGAACTCCTACCGGAGATAACTTCGATCCGATGCTTTGGGGCTTTCTCCTTCTGGGTTCAGCTGCTGCATTGGCAGGACTTGTTATAAGAAGACGGAGGAAGGAAAAAGTTTAATATCAGAACTGCAGCGAAAACGAAGGAAAGTCTCTTTGTCAGATATGAAAGTGCCCGGATATCAAAATGACTATACTTATGATAACAGAACCGGGTTTACAGTTATAAATGCCGGTTTGATCAAGGAGGATGTAAAGATAGAAGCTTCAGCTGAACAGATCATTGGGACAGGTGTGCCGGGTGTTTCAGGAGATGGTGAAAATGATCCTGATAATCATGGTGAACAGGGTAGTGTGTATTATATGAATGGAAGCATGTTATATCTGTTATAAAAATATAAAGCAAGCGCAGCCATATGAGGCTGCGCTTTGAGTTTTTCGGTAAACATCGTGATATTCAAAAAAACAAAATCCTCAACCGTCCTGTTTCCAATTGAACGGACGAGGAGATACGGTTTCGTTAGCATATGAGGAATACCAACGTATGAAAGCGAGAATAGAACTTTTGGAGATCTTTATCCCGGTGTAGAACCGAGATATCTTGTATTAAAAACACAGGGATACCGTATACTGATCCTCAAAAAGATATGGTGTTTTACAAGGTGAATGAAGACAGAAAAGGAGTGATCATATAAGCAGCAGATCAAAGACAGGATTATATGAATATTATCAGGGGATTATAGATTTTTATAAAAAGGAAAAGGGCGCTTATGGCTTTATAGCCTCAGGCGCTTTTCAGTTGGCGGAAAGGAGGTGTATTTCAGCTGATATAAAGACGGGGTGTGCTGAAGAAGGTAACGATAAAGACCTTGGATAAAGCTTCGTTAGCAGCAGGCGGGATGAAACATCCAGCTTTTAATTTTTTTAAATCCAAAATTGTATATTGATACAAAAAATGTTGACAGTCTGCAGGAGGGAGGGGTATAATGAAGTACAAAATTATTTTTTGTATGATTATTTAATAAGGAGTTTGAAACCTCAGATTTTAGAATGGATGTAGCGCACTTTTTTTGTGCTGAAATGTTTTTTAGAAAGCCACTTTAGCGCGGAGGTCTGTCAGGCTGTTTGTAAAAGAAAGTAAAATGGAGGAGAAAGAGCTATGAAACCAAAAAGGAGAGTATTAAGTTTACTGCTTGCTGTCTGCCTTGTGGTGGGTCTAATGCCGACAGTGGCATTTGCGGCAGGATCAGACACAGGAAAGGCTATCCAGCTTGTGGATAGCGGAACTGCCGCAAATATCGGCGGCAAACAGGCGGACAATATTTATTTTGGTACATATAAGCAGAGCAGCAACGAAAGCGGCGGCTATAACACCGACCCTATCAAATGGCGTGTGCTGTCCAACGCAAGCGGACAGCTGTTCCTGCTTTCAGATCAGAATCTTGACGTGTTCCAGTATCACACAGAGAGGGAATACGTGACCTGGGAAACCAGCACCATGCGCTCCTGGCTCAACGGCTACGATGCGGCATCGAATACAGGCGGTGATAGAGGTATCGATTATACCGGGGGCAATTTCTTAGATACAGCCTTTTCTGCCAAAGAGCAAAACGCTATTGTGGAAACAACGGTTGTCAACTACGATAACATAGAAGACGAGATCTATGGAACAAACGGTGAGGGCGGCAATAACACCTTAGATCGCATCTTCCTTTTGTCGATCAATGATACAGACAATATAGAGGAATATTTCCCTAAAATCTCTAATAGCCGCTTCTCTACCAACACAGACTATGTGGCAGCCGGCGGGAAATTAGGATCTTATATGTATGGAGCCGGCGAAACTGACAGGTGGTGGCTGCGCTCTCCTGGTGTCGATAATTCGATGGCGGCGTTTATCGAAGATGATGGCGGCGGTGTTTACGAAGGCAACCCGGTGAACGATAAGTCAGCTGCGGTGCGTCCAGCTTTTAATCTGGATCTGTCATCCGTACTCTTCACCTCAGCTGCTGAAGGCGGCAAATCTTCCGGCACTGTGGGTACACTTTCCGCAGTTTCCGACTATAACGGGAATGCATGGAAGCTGACAATTCGGGATAAAGACAGAGAAGATGGCTTTTCTGCCGATGTAAATGGTCAGCCGAGTGTTTCCGCTTCTGCGGGAGGAAGCGTACAGATTGCTTACTCCGGCGCACAGACGGGTACAAACGAATATGTCTCCGTCCTGCTCTGCGACAGCAACGGCAATGTCCTCTACTACGGTAACATCGCTCAGAACAGCGCAGATGGTACAGCGACGCTCAATATTCCGTCCGATCTTGCTGTCGGAGCCTATACTTTGAAAGTGTTTTCCGAGCAGTGCAATAGAGATTACAAGACCGATTATGCCAGCGCATTTCAGGATATTTCATTGACTGTCCTGTCAAAGGAAACTACGCCGAACGGAACCTTTACTGCAACGGGCGATAACAGCGGCACACTGTCTAATGTTGATGCTACAATGAAATACAGCGTAGACGGCGGCGCAAGCTGGACTGACATTACCGGCACAACGGTGGATATCACCGGTGTGACAGCGGATAAGGATATTCGAGTAGTTAAAAAAGGTGACGGCACAACGACTTCTGATTCTGCGGCACAAATCATTGATGTGACACAGGCGGCGGCTCCTGCGGGGATCGGCAAGACAGACTGCACGACTACCGCCCAGAATGACGGTACTATCACAAATGTTGGCAACACAATGGAGTACAGGCTGTCCACAGCTTCCGACTGGACAGAAATTACGGGTACAGAAGTAACAGGACTTGTAAATGGTACTTACGAAGTCCGTGTAAAGGCAAATGGTACTGTCCTTGCTTCTGCCGCAGCAACGATTGTGATCGGTGAGCATACCTGCGTGGCACAGGGTGAATGGAAGCATGATGCAAACGGGCATTGGAAGCTCTGTGAGTGCGGAGCAGAAGTTGACAGAGCAGCACACACCGGCGGCACAGCTACCTGCACAGAAAAGGCGGTCTGCGACGTCTGTGGCGAGGAATACGGTGAAATCAACGCTTCCAACCACACAAATCTTGTGAAAACGGAAGCCAAAGCCGCTACCCATATGACGGAAGGCAATAAGAAATACTGGTACTGCAACGACTGTGATAAGTATTTCAGCGATGAAGCCGGTACGCAGGGGATTACCCTTCAAGATACGGTGATACCGAAGCTGACAAAACATACCATCGATGGAACGGGTTGGCATTCCGATACAACCAACCATTGGAATACCTGTGAGTGCGGAGAGAAGCTGAACGAGGCTGCACATACTTTTGAGTGGGTAATCGATAAAGAGGCAACCGCAACCGAGGCAGGGTCCAAGCACGAGGAATGCACCGTCTGCGGGTATGCGAAAGCGGCGGTTGAAATCCCGGCAACCGGAGATACCACTTCCGCTGCAACCGGAGACGACAGCAATATAGCGATTTGGTTTGCGGTTATGCTGGCTGCGGGTACTGCTATGACCGGCACCATCCTTTACAGCCGCAAGAGAAAATACAGTAAATAACCTATAACAATGCGTCCTATGGAACAAAACCACAGGGCGTAGGTTATAAAAAGTTAATTGGGGTGACTCACAATAAGTGAGTCATCTTTTTTATAAAATTTCTCATACGAATCATGCATATTAAGGTAAAGCAAAGTTGATTAAACATCATATAAAAGTTGATTCCGGAGAAAAAAATATTTTATGTATCACCATATATCACAGGATGCCGGTACGGTGAACTGTCTAATGTGAATTATTTCAAGATGGTCATTACCATGCTTCCGGCGACGGCATTCGCGCAGAGTGCGGCGAAGGCAGTGAACACAGAGGAAGAAGTTACAGCGGCACTTGAAGCAGGCAGCGAGATACTGCTGGGATAAAGCTTTGAACTTAATGCGCCAGTGAAGATACCGGAAGATAAAGATGTTACGCCCGACCTGATTAGAAAAGTCGCTTTGTGAGTATCATTTAATATTAGCAATTCATGGAAAGAATATATAAGTGTTCGCATCTCCGAATATATATGACTGTCTGTGAAATACCGATAATTAGAGGGATTGACTGATCGGATGAAATATTACAGCAAGTATGACTCTATGATATTATCCATTTTGTCCTTTTGAATGGGCGATGTCAGACCTGGATATCTGTGATATTATAATATAAATATGTGCGTAGTGAGATACTCAGTTGATAAGGGAGAAAAATGATATGAGGAAGAAAATCTGTACCATAGCAGTTTGCGTTATGATGATACTGATCATTATGCCGACAGGGGTATCTGCGGAAACCAATGACTGGACTTATGACGCAAATAATCGAACTTTGACAAGCGCAGACCAAAACATAACACTATATAATGTCAGAGCGTCCAATAAGCACCTTTGTATAGAGTATAATAATGAAAAATCTTTTAAAGCGATTGATCTGACGGGGAAAATAAACGGTGGTGAGTATATCATTACAGAATTGGGATCGGAGTCATTTAAAAATTGCAAATCTCTTGAAGACATCAAGTTACCGGACAGTGTGAAAGAAATCGGATCCGGAGCATTTGCTTACTGTTCCAGTCTCAAATCCTTTAACATTCCAGATGGTGTGGAGGATATCGAATCGCAGATATTCCTGGAATGCAGTTCGCTTTCATCTGTTAAAATTCCGGATAGTGTGAAAAAAATCGGGAATACGGCGTTTGCCAATTGCAAAGCGCTTACATCTATAGAGCTTCCTGCTCATATCGTAAATATTGGAGACTATGCGTTTGGTGGATGCAGCAATCTGAAAACCGTAGTCATCAATGCGGCGTTTCCGCCAACGATAGGTCAGGAGATATTCAAGAGCCTTCCTGACGATTTCCGTATCATCGTACCTAAAGAAAGCATTTCCAGATACAGGATTTATTATGGGTGGGATAGTTATAAAGACAGACTGATGATTTCTCAAGTGGGTACGGGATCGACGGGCCATGATTGCGAAGGTGAAGATTGTACAATATGCGGAACACAGGAGCCTGGATCCGTATGTAAGATAATAAAGGGAGAAAACAGCACATGGCAGAAAGGTGGTAAGGACGGACTTTCCTTTACGTCCAGCGCCGCTTTTGCAGACTTCCTGAAAGTCCAGGTCGACGGCAAAGATATTGACGCTTCCGACTATACAGTTAAGGAAGGCAGTACAATTGTCATCTTAAAGGCGGAGTATCTGGAAACCCTGCCGGCAGGCAGTCATACTCTGGCTATCGTTTCTGAAACCGGTACGGCTTCTACAGAGTTTACAATCAAGGCGGCAGCAGACGGATCTGCGCAGACAGGTGACGACTTCAACATTGCATTCTATGCAGGGCTTGCGATAATGTCAGCAGCAGGAGCAACGGCAGCCGGGATAAACAGAAGGAGAGAAGAGTAAGGGATATCTTACGGCATTGTATGAATAAATCTGATATATCAATTACTGAGCTATAAGACGAGCGCGGCGGTCATTGGCTGCGTTTGTTTCTTTATGCAAAGATGCTCTAAAAATTAATAGGGTTTCAGGTACTCCTGACATACGTATTTACGCTCCGGCAGGAGCGTTGTACATTAGCGTTATCAGGAAGGCTCGCATATGTGCTACATCGGATTTACAGCGGCTGAGCTCATCGATAACATATTTTATATGTTCGATGTTGAGTTTGCGGAACCGCTTTTTTACCTGAGAGGAAGGCCGCTTTTTCTTGTTTATCCGGATATTTTTTTAGCTGTTTGCAAGCACTTCTGCCGCAGTTTTCTTAAAGGTCGGATCGGATATGAGAGCTGCATAATGGATCTGATTTTTAAAAATAGCCGCCGCCTCAGCCGGAAGTGGATAGTCTTTTGTAATAATATTTTCTGTTGTGTTCTTTGTATTTGTATGGCGGTTTTCAGTCATATCAGTAGCAAAAATATGTGATGCAGTGCTCCCTGTTTTCTCCGGACAAGTGAGTTCCATCGCTGTTTTTCGTCTACTCCAGGCAGGATGGCAAGCTCCTTACGGCACAGTCGCTGAAATACTGTAATAAAGTCCTGCAGAAGGAAGTCTGCGTACTGGAGCATTTTCGCTTCCATGCACTCAGGCACACATATACGAGTACACTTGTGAACCACGGCGAGAATCTCAAAAAATCAAAATCCTCAAACGCCCTGTTTTCAACGCATTTGAGGATTATTTGGTACACAGCCTGAAGTGCTTTCCGAACTTGGTTCAAAAAAATATTGTTCTGCAAGTTCTACTTCTTTTTTACTGGTATTTGTACCTTTTTTTGAATTGTTCAGATAAATAGTAAAGTGATCGTCATATAAATATATTTTATCTACGAACACATTAATAAGCATTTTCTGATGCTTCATTGTATCTATAGTTCCTCTGGCTAGCTTATGCAAGAAATCCCAGACTGTATGAGGGTTTATTATGCGTTGCTTCGCTTCCTCTTTCTTGAGACTTTTCTTTAACACTTCAAGTTCAGTTTCTCTTTGCGTCAGTCTATCTGTAAGCCTTTTGGAAGATAAGCCATCTTCAATTTCTGTAATCAGTTTATCAATCCTTTTTTCAATATCCTTTATTTCACTTCTCAGACGGATGATTTCAGGGCTTTCCATATCTCGCTTATTATTCTCAATCACTGCGGCAACAACAGCCTCTATGATTTCCGTAGACAATGATTTTCTGCAAATATCTACGACCAGTTTTTCTATGAAATCTTTCGGAATATTTTTCTTGTCACATTTTCTATCTGGATCTTTGCAAATATAGTACCGATATATTGCTCCTGTATGTGATGTCCCTGACGTTCCCATCATTATGCGCCCACAATGCCCGCAATATAATTTTCCTGTCAGAAGATATTCTTCCTTAGCCGGCCTGTTCCTGTGGTTATTACGTCCGATAACAAGCTGTACTTCTTCAAAGAGTTCATCACTTACAATTCGGGGAACGCCATCTTTAATTCTCAAATCGCCAAAAGTATAGATCCCTTTATATTTTTCATTGCGAAGAATATTCTGCAATGAGTTCTTTGTGAAATTATTTCCTCTTACAGTTTTTATTCCTCTTTCGTTGAGATCATCTCCAATGGCTCTGGCTGTTTCACCATCCGCAATTCTCTCGAAAATCTCTTTTACAACAGGACCTGTTTTTTCATCAATAACATAATATCCGTCTTTATCAACGGCATAGCCAAAAGTCATTGTGCCACCATTGAATTTACATTGTTCAGCTCTCTGATACATACCTCTGTGAACTTTTTCTGACAGCTGTTTGCTGAAATAATCAGCAAACACTTCAAGCAGACCCTCTGTTATAACACCTGAACTATCATTAGCTATCTGCTCCTTTGCCGATACGACTTTCACACCGTTATCTGACAGGATTTTTTTATAATACCCCGAATCATTTTTATTCCTTGCAAATCTGTCTAATTGATACACCAATATGATTTCAAAATTCCTCTCTCTGCTATCATCAATCATTCTAAGGAAATTCGGTCTTTTATCTGACGTCGCAGTCAAGGCTCTGTCGACATATTCCTGCAGAACAATTAGGTCATTTTCTTCTGCATACTTTCTGCATTCTTCAATCTGGCCTTCTATAGACATTTCATTTTGTTTGTCAGAACTGTATCTTGCATATATAACTGCATTTGTCATTCTCTCAACCCCTTTCGTTTATCTTGACCAATCTCTATCACGTTTTTCTTTTCTTTCTGCTTTTGCACGCTCTACTAATTCATTAAGCTGACTGCGCCCAAATACCTTTTGTAACAGGCGGTAATCTTTATTTTCGACCCTTAACTGAGTGTTTTCTTCAGACAGCTTATCATTCACTTTTTCAAGATCCCTGTTTTCCTGATACAGCCTGCCATATTTCATGTTCAGCCTGTAATAGTTGTCCCAAGCTTCAAAAGCTTTAGCCAATGTACTTTTCAACATTGACTTCAATTTTTCCACCAAAGGTTCCGCAATTTTATTTTTATATGCCTTTGCAGTCATGAAACCTTGAGGCTCGGGAAGAAGATATTTGTCTCCTGTATTCAGCTCCATTTCCAAAGAAGAGAGTGCTTCAATGCCTGTGTTGTAGTTTTCTATCCTTTTAGATAGCGCATTATATTCAGACTGTTTCTGTTCGATCTGTGTACTGAGCAATTCTACTTCTTTTTCTCTTTCCTGTTTCTTATAGTCCAGAACAGATAAATGTTTTTCATGGGTACCTTTCTGTTCCCACTCAACTCCATGGCGTTCCATCACAGCTGCCAGTTGCTCTTTTTCAGACTGCACCCATTGCGACCATTCTGTGTCGCCTCTGCTGCCACCTTTAAATCCTTGCGATGATAATGCCTGTTTCAAAGACACTCTTGTTTCCAAACCTCGCTTACTTCCTGTAGTAAATGGTACGAAGTCTATGTGCAAGTGGGGTGTTGCTTCATCCATGTGCAGATGTGCCGAAAAAACTTTTAACTGCGGATTGCGTACCTGAAAGCCACTAAAATATTCATCAAGTATCTGCTTTGCCAGTTCTCCATTTTCACTTTCAGCACTCATGTTATCTCTGTCACCAATTTGAAGTATCAGTTCATGAAAAGGCTTTTCCTGTTTTGAGTTTGCAATCTTATCATAATAGTCATTTATTTTCCGGTCATTTCTTGTTTGTTTGGCGTTATATTTCTGAAGAGCTTCATCAAACAGCTCATGGTAAACATCTTTTATATTTTTATTACAATAATCAATATTTAAATAGCTCCGTTCACCGTCTACATTTTCGGCTTTGAACTTACGGCTGTTGTGATTTACGGAGCCTTTGCCGACCATCGCACTTATGGTTCTCTGCATATAAATCACATCCTTTCATTATCCGGCGCAAGCCGGGGTTCTGTTACTCTTGTCAAGAGTAACGCAAAAGCACTTTTGACAGGCAAGCCCATCATAAGTGCAACCTGCAGGCAGGTTTTGCGCTCTCCGAGGGTTTAGAGGTCAAGCAGCCGCTCTTTTGCTCTTATATTTCTGACAATGAACTATAACAGCTCTGAAGCTCTGCTTGCACTCATGGACACATTGGTGGCATTTATCATTGTACTGACGTCTGCCAATGTCATTTATGAAATATGCCCATTCTGCCTTATCCTTTTTCCCAAGTCTGGGCATGGGTACCACCTCCTGTTTTACTGTAGCGATTTGGTGCGTTTTTTTACATTTTTCTTTCGTTAGAGCCAGGTTTTTATAAGATACGACCATTTCCCTACCCAATACATTATTACATTTCAAAACGCCTCTTTTTGCTGCATTGCCGTATATTTAATGAAAATCAAACATCAAATTACGTTTTCGTTACTTGTTCAGATAACGGTTCCGTTACTAATTGCCATTACGGTTTTTACACTTTGGTATCGAATCCGTTATTTATTCATAGTAATTTTTTAACTCCTTTTGATAACGCTTCCGTTAGACCTAATATATAAGCCATACGGTGTGATTTTTATTCCACACCGTATGCGTTCAGCTGACATCTTTCTTTAGCTCCTTTGCAAGTTCTTTTCTTTTAAGTGTCTCCTTAAATTCTTCTTTGAAGGCGTCCAGCTTTGCCGGATCATATGAGTCTTTCCATTTATCAACAAATGTGTATTTGTTCGGCTGATGCTCAAGCCCACCGTGTTCAATCTTTATAAATCCATAGCATTCAAGCTGGAGCAGTGCTCTGGACAGTGTATTTGGTCTCATGCCTTTCTCTTTGAATGTGGAATACGGACATATAATCGTCGGACCGGAATATTTCCCTTTATATTCCTGCATCAATATCGTATAGGTTTCTTTGGCATGTGCACTGAGGGCAATATATGCCGGAGAATTAAGGAGGTCATCGAAGAAAATCACATGATGTGTATGCCATGTTCCACCTGTAGAAAATTTTGGAGGTGGATCCCGTTGTTTCTTTTTTCCCATCTACTTCCTCCTATTCTCCTGATGCTATTACTTCCTTTTGGCTTTCATCTTCTCCGAAGTACTTTCTTATAAACTCCTCCAAAGATGCATCTGCCACTGCCTGGCATTCATAAAGCTCCGGCATTATTGTTCTGGCCATATATTCGACCTGTCGCTTATCTAATTCTTTCACTTCTAACCCCTCCCTTAACCTTTTTGTTTGTCTAATTAGAATTATACTAACGCTTTTTGTTTTAGTCAATAGTCAACTAACGCTTTTTGTTTAGTTTTTATTGCAATAAATAACGATATATGTTATTATGAAGTCCATGTATGAAAGAGAGGTATCATTATGGCTTTTGGAGAAAGAATTCGTAAATTCCGAAATATGATAGGAATGACTCAGCAGGAACTGGGAACAAAATTAGGATTCAGCGAGAAATCAGCTGTAATCCGTGTTGGACAGTATGAAAACGAAAACAGAAAACCGAAGCAGGACATGATTAATAATATGGCTTATATTTTTGATGTTGCCAGTGAAGCAATTACAGTTCCGGACATCGACAACTATATAGGATTGATGCATACACTTTTTGCTTTAGAAGATCGTTACGGACTTACTGTTACTATGCTGGACGGACAAATATGTTTGAAGCAGGATATCAACCACCCGAACTATGATCGTTCTCTGGCAGATGACCTACAAAGCTGGTATGATAAAAAATCAAAACTTACAAGCGGCAGCATTCTCGCATCAGAGTATGATCATTGGCGATACAATTTCCCTGCAGACAGAGTAGCTGAGACAAGACAGAGCCTTGATGAATTGAGTAAAAAAATAAAAAACAGAGAAGATATTTAAACATAAAAATAAGCCAGCAGAGATTTTTACGCCTCTACTGGCTTTGCTGTTTATGTTGCGGGTGTTTTAGTTCTATCTATCCACTTTTTTGTTCGCCGATACAATCAGCATCATG
>CALCKF010000014.1 GCA_937966095.1 uncultured Eubacterium sp. | reverse complement strand
GGTACTAAAACAATTCATCCAGTAAAATATAATATTTTATTTTCTCCCAATCAGGCTTGATCCCCAGTAAGTCAAAAAATAGCTCGACATACTGTTCTTCCCCGATATCCTCCCTGATCGACCGGACGCAGAAGGCAATGTCATACCACTTGTCCGCCCTGCCGCTTCTCCCAAGATCAATAAAGCCACTTACTTTGCCATCTTTCACAAAGATGTTGCTGTCTCCCAGGTCGCCGTGGGAAAAGACAAGTTCCTCTTCGGGCTTTTCCGTCTTTAAAAAATCATACAGCTCGCGCGGATCTTTAAATGGAGTGTCTTCTTCCCAGTTTTCGCAATCCACATCGGCCAGATCGTTATTCAGTAAGTAATCCAATTCGGCTAAGCGGCTGTCTAAGCTATTCGTATAGGGACAATCCGATATGTCGATGGAGTGAAAGAGCCTGATGCACTCCGCATACAGCTCGATAATCTTTTCAGGGCTTTGTTCATCTTCATACTCTTCCGAGCAAAGGACGCCATCGGCCTCACTCATGAGCAGATTGCTCCAGCCATCATGCCGTTCAAAGTGCAGGACCTTTGGAACAGGCAGCTTTCCTTCCAGCCATAGCATCATGTCCTTTTCCCGTTCCACATCATAGGTGGTCCCTTTATACCGGCTGTCCGTCATTTTTAAATATAGGTTTTCATTTTCTCCCACCAGCTTATATACCTTAGCAGGAGACATTCCTTCCGTATCTTTTACGCAGCGGTATTTTTCGATCAGTTTTTTCAATTCCGGTGATATTCTCATTTTAGCCATTTATTATTTCCTTCCTCTTTTCTACAGTATTTAAAGATACCCCAAGAAGCTAATTATAACAAGACGAACTCCAATTCACTGTTCCTTGCATTCTAAAACCTTAAATACCAGAAAACAGCTTTTTCAAAGTTGTTTTCAAAGTTGGCGTATAACATAGTATCGACGGAGCCGATTTTGAAACCACAATTATGATAGAATTTACAAGCTATAAGGTTATTGTCCTGGGTTTCAAGCATTAGTCCATGCAAGTTTTTATGCTTTGCCCATTCTATAGATATATTGATAAGCGCGCTGCCTATGCCTTGCCCCCTGAAATCCTTACATACGGCGATATCTTCTATATAAGCGTACCGGTTCCAATTTTTTCGCAGTTTAACTTTTCCGACGCATTTATCGTCTTGGTAGTAAAGATATATTATCTTATCAGTATTGTCAATATATTCAAGGCAATCTGCCTCCTCATCCTCTTCATCCTCTTCGTCTTGGTAGCTTTTTAAATATGGCGCTTCATAGAGTAATTCTGTAAAGGTCCAATTCTCGTTTTCATACCTCGGTATAATCTTACCTATCACCTCAAATGGTTCGCTGGGTTTATCGATATCTTTCAGGTGCCCTGCTTTCATTTCTGTAATCACTGTTCCCGCCTCTCTTCTATATCAGCGGCATATGTGCTATCCAGGCAGCCGGTTTTACCAGTGTATTTTTTATACATGTCCCTGGTATATTTTGTTATATTCCTATCATACTCCGGATAGGCATAATGAAGCCTTTCCGCCACCTCACCGGATACCGCCCTGAACAATTGATGGCATAGAAATAATGCTTCCCATATGTTTTCATAGGAATCCATCCGGTAGGTGGACAAAAGTTTCTCCCACAAATCCTCGGATATATACCTTTCAATAAACTTATAGTTCTTGCCTACACTTAATTTAAAGCCTGTTTCGATGCCGACCTTCCATGATATCATTCTCAGCAGCTCATGGCGAACAATCTGATTAAAATGATCAATAGCAAATAAAATTTCCTTACGGCACAGTCCCTTAACCACATAGGTAGTGGTGTTCCAGAATTCATTGCAGCAGTCATCGTATTCCCGGGCACTGGGTTTTCTTATATGATAATCCATGTCGGTCGGAACTACAGCTTGCTGAATCCTTCCATCCTTATCCAGAATAATCTTTATCAATTTATCGTCATTCAGGTAGTTTCCCAACTCTTCCAGGGGCAATAAGGTAAGGTCTATTTTATTATAATCATCAAAAAGTATTATATAGGAGTAGCCTTTCTCTTCAGCCGGGAATAGTTCCATATCCTCCGGTTTTTGCATCATTATTATATTCCCAAATTGATTAAGCCAGTCATCATTAGATATAA
>CALCKF010000013.1 GCA_937966095.1 uncultured Eubacterium sp. | reverse complement strand
GCTATGCTGTTGGCTATTATCTCATCATTGGAGAAATCCGGACTGTTGATGGCATCCATATTTATAATAGGGACTGTGGAGATATTGCTTTGATTTTTAGTGAGACGTGTTATGTCTCTTGAGGTGGTTATGACCATGGAAAGAGTCCGGCCATTGAATATCGGAGTCCCGGTGGTCAGGACTTTTTTACCGTATTTGTTCTCGTGGATGATGGTCATTTCCCTTTTTTCTTTGAGTACCCGCTTGGTTACCGATGGCGAGAACACACCCATCTCCTCCAGCTGCTGGACGTGTTTGCCTTTTATGCTGTCGAGAGAAATATTGTAAAGCTCTTCACATGCCTTGTTGCACCACAGACAGTGCCCGGTGTGGTCATCTACGAATATGGCATCGCTTATGCGCTCGAGGATCGGCAGCAGCTGTCTTATCTCTATATTATCTATCGATTTGTCTGGCATAGGTAACTCCTTTACAGTGATATCCACTGATGATATTATACTTTATAAAAAAAATCTTTACAAGAAATACATTAAAATGAAGAAAATATACCTTGATAGTCCATTTTAAGAGTGGTATATTATGTTATAAGAGATCTCAGTGATCATTTTTATAAAAACGGATAGACTAATATAAAATAATACAGATTATGGAGGTAAATATGGATATAGTAAAAATAACTGAAGGAAATTTTGAAAAAGAAGTTAAAGAGTCGGAGAAACCTGTGCTTGTGGATTTCTGGGCTTCATGGTGCGGGCCTTGCATGATGCAGGGACCTGTAATGGATGAGCTTGCAAAAGAAAGAGATGATATAAAGGTAGGAAAGATAAACATCGATGAAGAACAGGCGCTGGCAGTAAGGTTCGGAGTGAGCAGTATACCGACATTGATGCTGTTCAGAGGAGGCAAGGCCGTTTCTACACTGGTCGGGCTCCGTTCAAAGGAGCAGATATTGCGTGATCTGGGGTTATGATCCTGATTTTTTGACGGGCAGATCTCATAGCAGCTGTTTATATCCGCCGGGAAAGAGGAAACGATGAAAAAAGAATCCTATGAAAAAATGGCAGCGGTCACAGGACGATATGATGCTGTAAGGAAACTGATCGTGTGGAGCGACCGTATACTTACAAAAATATCGTATATAGCATATCCGCTGCTGCTGGCTGTACTGATCTTACGTAAAGATCCGGATACGGTAAGGGCCGTGCTGGTACCTGCCGTATCTTTTGTTGTAATAAGTGTATTCAGATATCTTTACTGTGCACCGAGGCCGTATGAGGTGATGGATCTGGATCCGGTAATAAAAAAGAAAACGAAAGGCAAGTCTTTTCCGAGCCGGCATGTTTTTTCTGCTTTCATGATAGCATTTGTATTTTACCGATTCATACCTGAGGCAGGGATAGCTCTGGGGATACTGGCTGTCTTAATGGCGGCAGTGCGTGTACTTGGAGGTGTGCATTTCATAAAGGATGTTGCAGCCGGAGCTGTTGCGGGCATATTATGCGGGATAACAGGATTCTACATAATATAGAAGATCTTTGCAAAACACTAAAAAACACTTGCAAGACCATGTGTCATATGATATAGTGTTTGAGGTAGTAAGAAGAAGTTATCCGCTTCTCACCTAAGGGCGAAGGCTGCTTAGGTCAATAATTACAGCAGGCAGCAGGCGTTTTGTATGCCTGAAAGCGGCTGATATTTTTGAGAGCGGATATATTTATCCGTCTTTTTTATTATACGGGGAAGATCAGGCAGATCGACTTTGTTCATTGTTGGAGGTGGAAGAAAATTAGCAGGGAAGCTATGATAAACGAAGAAATTCGTTCAAAGGAACTGAGAGTTATTGATACGGATGGTGCTCAGCTGGGTATAATGAGCAGGCAGGAGGCTCTGGATATATCCGAAGAGAAAAAGCTGGATCTTGTTTGTATTTCTCCTAAGGCGAATCCGCCTGTGTGCAAGATACTTGATTACGGAAAATACAAGTATGAGCTTCAGAAAAAGGAAAAGGAAGCTAAGAAAAAGCAGAAAACGACTCAGGTAAAGGAGATAAGACTGTCGACATTCATAGAGGATCATGACATTATGGTAAAGGCCAAGACAGGATCCAAATTCCTTAAAGACGGTGATAAGCTGAAGGTTAGCCTGAGGTTCAGAGGAAGAGAAAAAGATTATGTTGCTAGAGGTATGGAAGTAATGAACAAGTTTGCCGAAGCTGTTTCGGAAGTGGGCGATATAGATAAGAAGCCTAATTTCGAAGGCAGGAGCCTTACGATGATCCTTACTCCAAAAACTGATAAATAAACAAACCAAATATAATATATAGGAGGAGAAAACACCATGGCAAAGCAGAAGATGAAGTCTCACAGAGGCGCATGCAAAAGATTCAAGATAACGGGATCGGGAAAAGTAAAGAGAAATAAAGCATATAAAAGCCACATTCTTACTAAGAAGAGTCAGAAGAGAAAGAGAGGCCTCAGAAAGGCTACAACTCTGACGAGTGCAGATCTTAAGAGAATAAAAGCGGTACTGAGCAAGTAAGGAGGTAGGAAAATGGCAAGAGTTAAAAAAGGTGTAAATGCACATAAGAGACATAAGAAGATTTTGAAGATGGCTAAAGGCTACTACGGCGCAAAAAGCAAGACTTACAGAGCAGCCAAGCCTGCCACGATGAGAGCTCTTCGTTCAGCATATATAGGAAGAAAGAACAAGAAGAGAGAATACAGAAGATTGTGGATAGCAAGGATAAACGCCGCTGCGAGGATGAATGATATATCATACAGCAGACTTATGAACGGACTTAAGAAATCCAATATCGAAATCAACAGAAAGATGCTTTCGGAAATGGCGATCCATGATCCTGCAGCATTCGCTCAGCTCTGTGATACTGCAAAGAAAGCTTTGAATTAGAAAGATATGACAGCTGAAAATACCGGAGACCTGATCTCATATTAGATCAGGTCTCTGTTTTTTTTTAGAAAAGCTCAGCTTTCGACAAATTATGATGGACGAAAAAGCTATAATCCTAATTGTCATCGTTTTATATAAGCGGTCACGCGGGAGAAAAAAATGATAATATACGGAGACCTTCTGTTTATAGAAAATGCCGTTATAGGAACGGTAATACTTTACATAACAGGCGAAGTGGCGGCAGCCGGATTCGAAGGTCGGATGAAAAAGATAAGACTGATACTGGGCGGGATATCATGCGGGGCATTTTCATTTGTTATCTTCATGCCTGTCAGTGCTCCTGTCACTATCATCATGGAGGCGGCCTTTGCCTTTATCGTCTGTCTGGGGACTTTCGGCAGGGAAAAGCTCTGGATGAAAGCGGCGATCTTCGTTCTGACAACATATTTCCTGGGAGGGATAACTATGGCGTTCCTTTACCTGACAAAGGAGCCCGGCATATATACGGCTGCCGGGATCTATACGGGAGATATGAAGGCGGGATATCTGGCAGCTTTCATCGGCATGGGACTTATGACAGCGCTGCAGATAATAAAAACGGTATCGGCCGGAAAGTTTTACCGGGAGCACGACGTTCCAACTCGGGGTCGACCTGATGAACCGCCCCAGCTTCT
>CALCKF010000012.1 GCA_937966095.1 uncultured Eubacterium sp. | reverse complement strand
ATATTCATAATTTTGGTGTATAATAGGAAATTAAGAGAAAGACAAATTTGAATTTTTTGTGGAGGTGTTTATATGATATTCCTAAAGGTATTGGCTGTAGTTCTGGGATTGGCATTCCTTCTGTTTGGATACTTCATTTACTTTAAAAAGAAATACAATCTTATCAACGGTTTTGAGGCGGATTTCAAAGCCGGTCGGAAGAAAGAAGAATACGCAAAGAAAGTGGGAATGATAGAGTTTGTTGTTGGTATAGTTCTGCTTATCACAGGTGTTGCACTTATTCTGTTTGCCTAATAAATTCCAGTTTGTCTAACTTACTCTAAATTAGCAAAGACCGCTTACAAAAGTGTAGGCGGTCTTTATTCGTGTTCAGATATATTTGATTTTGAACTTTCTTTTCTTGGCTGAAAGCACCTTGCAAAGAATATCATCTGCTGCGTCCGTGTATCTGCCTTGTGCTATCAGGCTGTTCTTCAAACGGATAAGTGATTGCAGCACTTCGCTGTATTCGTCCTTGGAAAGGTATAAATGATATTTTTGTTCTTTCAAAACAACCACCTCCTGTTACCGCAATTATATAATAAGAAATGGCATAGAAGTAGTGTGCGATTGTCGCTTGACCACCCCTAAATGAACGAATTAACAGGGTAACGAACGCCTTATTCATTAGCAGGAATTTTGCTCGAATTTTTCTGCCATTAGCAGAGAGGGCATTTTCATTAGCAAAATAGCGAAAATCCTGCTAATTTTTATTAGCAAGTCGTTCACCTGAAAGGCGGACGACATTCGTCCTAATTTCCATTAGCTGACGGAGATTTTGCTAATGAAAATCTGTGAATTTTACGATTTTTCACTTTTTCCGTAAAAATGAAAAAACGCCGGAAACCCTTGATTTTACTGGGTTTTCCGGCGGAGTTTTTGGCGTTCCCGAGGTGATTCGAACACCCGACCTACCGCTTAGGAGGCGGTCGCTCTATCCAGCTGAGCTACGGAAACATCTTTAAAATCTATTCAATTTTAGTCTTAAACTTACTCAATGTCAATCGCCTTTGCCCGAAAGGCGGTCGTTATAACATATTCTTAGGAGGGGTTTGTTATATCCATTTAACTATAGAGGCACATGTTATATATTTCATTTAAAGTCTTATATATAATACCACATTGAAAAAGTTTTTCAAGAGTCACTTCATACTTTATTACCTTAACTTTTTACAATTGCTGTAACACACTTGTCTGCAAACCGTCGGCAATAGTCTCTTTCTCCGCTTATTTCAGAAGCTGAAAGAGATTATCAGATGTATTATACAAAATAATCGGATTATTTTAGTCCAGATTGTTTTTTTGATGTTTTTTTGTTCTGTTGCTATATACAAAATATGGTGCCCGGGTGTATAATCAGCTCCAGATGATGTTGATACACATCATTTAATATCCAAAGGAGGACCTATCATGTCAGTCATAATAACAGGAAACGCAGATCCCAAGGAAGCTCAGGCTTATGTAGATTATCTGCAGGAAAAATATAACCGAAAGCTGGAAAAGCTTGATATACATTTGGACGGCGAATATGCTGATCTCAGCTACACATTCTCTCATGTGCCTTTTGAAAGAATAAGAAGGATAACAGGATATCTCGTAGGAACCATGGATACATGGAACGATGCAAAGGCCGCTGAAGAAGCTGACCGTGTCAAACACTCCCTCGGCTCCTGGTCCGCGGATGAGCCGGCAGCCATCGAGAAAATTTCCTAGCTTTGATGAATGAGGTGAAATTCTTAAATGGCTTCTTTAAATGAAACGCCAAGCAGACAGAAGGGTATAGTCCTGATGCTGATATCAGCATTCCTGTTTTCGGCAATGCAGATACCTATAAATCTGTCGGGATCGACGATACCCATCATGGAACAGGTTTTTTTCAGAAACATAGTTACCCTTGTTCTCAGTTTTATACTGCTTAAAAGATCGGGCGGTTCGCTCTTCGGTACAAAGAAGAATCAGCCTCTTCTTTTTGTACGTTCAATTTTCGGATTTCTCGGCCTCATAACACAATTCTATGCAGTCGCCCACGCCAATCAAGGCGATGTTTCCACTCTTATGAAACTCTCTCCTTTCATGATCACGCTGTGGGCAGCCATATTCCTGAAGGAAAAGATACGCAAAGTGCAGATCCCGGCACTTATCATAGCCTTTGCCGGAGCAGCTTTTGTCGCAAATCCCGCATTCAATTCCAATCTTTTCCCTCTTTTCATGGCATTTCTGTGCGCATTCTTTTCCAGTGTTTCATACACTCTTCTTGCATATTTCAAGAACAAAGTCGACGGGATGACCATAATCATGCATTTTTCGACATTTTGCGTTTTAGCATGCATTCCTTTTATGATGTTTGATTTCGTGATGCCATCTCCAAAGGAACTGGCAATGCTTATGCTTATAGGCATATTCGGAGGCTTCGGACAAATAGCGCTTACCTACTCATACCGTATGGCATCTGCATCGGAAGTAAGCATCTATAATTATTCCGGTATCGTTTTTTCAATAATCCTCGGATATGTATTTTTAGGAGAAGTCCTTGATACAACATCCGTAATAGGCTGCAGTCTCGTAATCATTGCTGCTCTGATAACATATATCTTTTCTGGCAGAAACAGTTCTGAAAAGATCTGATCCGCAGAATTTTTGTTAAAATCGCTGAAAACATTGCAATTATCACATCCATGCTCCTTGTTTTATTATAATCTGTTATGGTATAATTAAATATGTATGTTCTAAATACAAATCACTATTTATAAGGAGCAGAATTATGGATGATATGAAGAACTATATAAGTTCATTATCTGAAAGATATCCCAGCAAGGAGATGAAATATCTTTTTTCTCCTGAAATGAAGTTCAGAACATGGAGAAAGCTCTGGATAGCGCTCGCTGAAGCAGAGCAGGAGCTGGGTCTTCCGATAACAGATCAGCAGATCGCCGAGCTCAGGGCTGCGGCGGAAGATATAAATTATGATGTGGCAAAAAAACGCGAAAAAGAAGTTCGCCACGATGTCATGTCGCATGTGTATGCATACGGCCTGCAGTGTCCCAACGCCAAAGGTATAATCCATCTTGGCGCCACATCATGCTATGTAGGCGATAACACAGATCTCATAATAATGACCGAGGGTCTTAAACTCATAAGAAAAAAACTTATCAACGTAATATCAAATCTTGCTGATTTTGCAGAGAGATATAAGGCTATGCCTGCTTTAGGCTTCACGCATTTCCAGCCTGCACAGCCTACGACAGTAGGGAAACGTGCAACTCTATGGATTCAGGATCTTCTGATGGATCTTGAGGATCTGGATCATATACTTGAAAATATGAAACTTCTCGGGTCTAAGGGTACCACAGGCACCCAGGCAAGCTTCCTTGAGCTTTTTGACGGAGATATCGACAAGGTGCGGAAGCTGGATGGCCTTATTGCTAAAAAAATGGGATTTGAAAGCTGTTATGCCGTATCCGGTCAGACATACTCAAGAAAAGTCGATACCAGAGTACTTAACATTCTTGCAGGGATAGCCCAGAGTGCTCATAAATTCAGTAATGATATAAGGCTGCTGCAGCACCTGAAAGAAGTGGAAGAGCCTTTTGAGAAAAATCAGATCGGATCTTCAGCAATGGCATATAAAAGAAATCCTATGCGTTCGGAACGTATAGCCGCTCTTTCAAATTTTGTAATAGCCGGAGTGCTTAACCCTGCCATCACGGCCTCTACACAATGGTTTGAAAGAACACTGGATGATTCCGCCAACAAACGGCTCAGTGTTTCGGAAAGCTTCCTCGCAGCTGACGGGATACTGGAACTTTATATGAACATAACCTCAGGTCTTGTCGTATATCCTAAAGTCATACATGCCCGCCTTATGAGTGAACTGCCCTTCATGGCTACCGAAAATATAATGATGGATGCGGTAAAAGCCGGTGGGGACAGACAGATACTCCATGAGAAGATACGTCAGCATTCT
This sequence comes from uncultured Eubacterium sp., assembly GCA_937966095.1. Lineage (GTDB taxonomy): Bacteria > Bacillota > Clostridia > Peptostreptococcales > Anaerovoracaceae > Lentihominibacter. The sequence goes on along the minus strand of CALCKF010000012.1, from coordinate 17,186 downwards.
ATGGCGGCAGGAAAAAGAGTAAAGGAAGACGGCGCTGATAATGATCTTCTTGACAGGATAGCCGCTGATCCTGCTTTCAATATGACTAAAGAACAGCTTCTGACTCTGATGAAACCGGAAAACTTCACAGGCTGCGCTGAAAGCCAGACCGAGGATTTCCTGGAAACGCTTGTCAGACCTGTATTGGAAAAAAACCGTGATGTCCTCGGTATACATGCGGACATCAACGTATGATAAATCACCGTTAATTTTAAATCTAAAGGAGTTATAAATGATAAAAGCTATCGTAGGAGCCAACTGGGGCGACGAAGGAAAAGGAAAGATAACAGACATGCTTTCAAAGGAAGCCGATATAATCATCAGATTCCAGGGAGGAAGCAACGCCGGTCATACCATTAAAAACAACTATGGAAAATTTGCTCTCCATATGCTCCCGTCAGGCGTATTTTACGATCACACCACCAGTATACTCGGAAACGGTGTGGCTCTTAATATTCCCTATATGTTCAACGAATTGAATTCCCTCGTGGAAAAAGGTGTTCCAAAGCCTAAGATCCTTGTTTCAGACAGGGCACAGATCCTCATGCCTTATCATATCTTGTTTGATGAGTATGAGGAGGAGCGCCTTGCAGGAAAGGCCTTCGGCTCCACTAAGTCGGGGATAGCACCTTTTTATTCCGATAAATATGCAAAAATCGGTTTCCAGGTTCAGGAGCTGTTTATGGAGGAAGCCCTGCTTAGAGAAAAGGTAGAAAGAGTTATAGCTCAGAAAAACATTCTTTTGAAGCATCTCTATAAAAAACCGGAGCTTGATCCTGACGATATAATGAAAACTCTTAGAGAATACAGAGATATGGTCAGCCCTTACGTGTGTGATGTTTCACTTTTCCTTGACAAAGCTGTAAAAGAAGGCAAAGAGATCCTGCTGGAAGGCCAGCTTGGAGCATTGAAGGACCCTGACCACGGCATATATCCTATGGTGACCTCATCATCTACTCTTGCAGCATACGGAGCAATAGGCGCAGGCCTTCCTCCTTATGAAATAAAGGATATAATAACCGTAGTAAAGGCATATTCCAGCGCAGTTGGAGGCGGAGCCTTCGTAAGCGAGATCCAGGATGAAGATGAGGCCGAGGAATTGAGAAAAAGAGGCGGTGACGGCGGAGAATACGGCGCGACAACAGGACGTCCCAGGAGAGTCGGCTGGTTTGATGCTGTAGCAACAAAATACGGCTGTATGATCCAGGGAACAACAGAAGTTGCTTTTACTGTACTCGATCCTCTTGGATATCTGGATGAGATCCCTGTATGCACAGGATATGATATAGACGGCCGTATCACCGACAGATTCCCCTGCACATCTTTGCTGGAAAAGGCTAAACCTGTCATAGAAAAGCTGCCGGGCTGGAATTGTGATATAACAGGGATAAGAGAATTTGAAAAGCTCCCTGCTGAAGCGCAGAATTACGTAAATAAAATAGAAAAGCTCATAGGCTTCCCTATAACCTATGTTTCAAACGGTCCGGGAAGAGAAGATATAATAAAACGAACACCACAGCTTTAAATCAAAAATGGAGGTATGATATGGCAGTATTGATCAGAAACGGAATCATCGTGACCGCTGACGGAGAGCAGAAGGCTGACTTATATGTAAAAGGCGAGACTATCGCCGCAATCGGAAAAGATCTCAGCCCTAAACCGGGAGATGATATCATCGATGCGGACGGCAAATATATCCTGCCGGGAGGAGTGGATCAGCATGTACATTTTTCCTTTACTTATAAAGGCAGTAAAACAAGAGGCTTTGAAACCTCAAACGCTGCAGCCGTAGGCGGCACCACTACTCTAATAGAATTCGTCAACCAGGAGAAAGGACGAGGCCTGGTAGAAACAATAGATGATTACAGAAAAACAGATGCTGACGGTATTGCCATGGTAGATTATTCATTTCACAGCGTAATGACAGACCCCCGTGACGAAGTGATAGATGAGATACCTAAATTGGCGGACGCAGGATATCCCACCATGAAACTTTTCATGGCATATAAAGGCCAGTTCTTTCATGCAGATGATGATGCCATACTGAAAGCTCTGTACAAAGGGAAAGAAGCCGGCATCACTATAATGGTCCATGCAGAGAACGCTGATATGATAGATGTCAGGACAAAACAGCTCATAGCTGAAGGGAAAACAGGGCCTTATTATCATGCGGTAAGCCGCCCTCCGGTCGTTGAGGCTGAGGCGACAAGACGTGCCATATACCTGGCCGAAATGGCGGATGCTCCTCTTTACATAGTGCATGTTACATGTAAGGAGGCCCTGGAAGAAGTAAAGGCGGCTTATTCCAGAGGACAGAGAGTATTCGGGGAAACCTGTGCCCATTATCTGGTGCTGGATGAATCCGATCTTGCAAGACCGGATTTTGAAGGAGCCAAATATGTATGTTCTCCGGCTCTGAGAACACAGGAACATCGTGATGCTCTTTGGGAAGCAGTCGACAGAAAATGGCTGAATGCCATAAGCTCTGACCATTGCGGATTTGATTTCGCCAAGCAGAAACACATGGGTTTTGGAGAGGGAAATTCCTTTGCCGATATACCTAACGGTGCTCCAAGTCTTCAGAACAGGCTTAATATATTGTGGACATACGGTGTATGTGAAGGCAAAATATCAAGAAGCAGACTTGTTGATCTGTTCGCAACTACTCCGGCCAAAGTAAACGGCCTCGACAGAAAAGGACAGCTCGCAGTCGGTTTTGATGCCGATATCGTTATATTCGATCCTGACTATGAAGGCGTCATCAGCGTGCAGACAAACCTTGAAGGCGTTGATTACAGTCCTTTTGAAGGGTTCAGACAAAAGGGACGTCCTGAAACTGTCTTCCTGAGAGGTCAGAAGATCGTAGATAAGGCCAGTTATATAGGATATAAGGGTCAGGGCAAATTTATAGCAGGAAAGCCTTTCGGCTCATCATATAAACAGGAACGATAACATGGAGATTAATGGCAGAAGACTTCTGGATCGTCTTCACACTCTTGAAAAATTCACTGATACACCGGGAAACGGTGTGACCAGATTTTCATACGGAGATCAGGATAAGAAAGCACGAAAATATATATTGGATACGGCTTCTTCTATGGGATGCAGCATATCCATAGATGCTCTTCAGAATATACGTATAGGACTCCCTTTTAACAGATCCGGACGTAAAACCGTTATGGCCGGCTCTCATATAGATACCGTAAGAAACGGCGGCTGGCTGGACGGAGCATACGGCGTCTGCGGTGCCCTGGAAGTAATGGAGACCATCAGCGAATATATTTCCTCCGGGAAATATAACGAAAAAGACTTTTCATGCAACTATGAAACGGTGATCTTTGCAGAGGAGGAAGGCTCCGTATTTGGCTCCACCATGACCGGGAGCAAGTTCATAACCGGCGTGTACGGAGAAGATGATCTTGATAAGCTGGTGGACCATAACGGAACCAGCTTGCGTCAAATCCTGAATAACCCTGATATCTCTTCGCTTCCCTGGGATTTTGACAGCATAAAATCCATGCTGGAGCTGCATATTGAACAGGGTCCTGTTCTTGACAGAAAAGGTATTTCCCTGGGAATAGTCGACTCTATTTTCGGTATGAGAGTAATAGAAGTGACCCTTTCCGGTATAGGCAACCATGCGGGTGCGACACCAATGTCGGAAAGGTATGATGCAATGACTGCTGCGGCCGAATGCATACTTGCTGTGGAAAAAACAGCACGCTCCGACATCGAAGAACGGATCGTAGCCACCACAGGGAAGCTTGAAATAATGCCTAACTGTTCGAATGTCATACCTGAAACAGTCATCTTTACCGTGGAAGTCAGAGACAAGGATGAAGAAAAAATCAATAGATTTACAGACCGTATAATCAATCAGATCACTGATATATCTCAACGTCGTAAAGTAAGCTGCAGTATCTTAGAGCATTCCAAATCAAGTCCGCTCCGGCTGGCAGGAAGACTTATCGATGATATGGCACGCCATGCAGAATCACAGAAACTGTCATATATGATCATGGATAGCGGCGCCGTTCATGATGCCTGCATGATAGCAAAACATGCTGATACCGGTATGATATTCGTTCCCAGTATTGCCGGAAGAAGCCATGTACCGGAGGAAAATACCGATGATGCAAGCTTGATCACCGGAGTTCAGTTTCTTATGGATACAATATTATACGAATTAAAGTAAACGGAGGATTATAAAGGATGTACAAAGAAGCATTAAGGGCTGCCTGGGCTGAGATCAATATCTCAAATCTTGATTTCAATATAAAGCAGATCAAGGATAAAGTCGGCCCCGGGAGAAAGATCACCGGCATCATAAAGGCTGATGCATACGGCCATGGCGCCGTAAAGGTAGCAACCGTTCTGAGGGCCAACGGTATCGATTCCTTTGGCGTCGCTACCCTTTCCGAAGCCATCAGACTTCGAAAAGCCGGTTTTCTTCTTGAAGAGATCATACTTCTGGGCATCACTCCTGATCCGTATGTCGATACTATAATAGAGCATAGGCTCACACCTGTGATCTGTGATTATAAAAATGCCGAAACCATTTCAAAAGCCGCACATGAAGCGAACATCATCATAAAGGGTTTTGTAGCTATAGATACAGGTATGGGCCGTATAGGATATGATCCTGAAAATTCAGCGTCTATTGACGATATAAAAATGATACAGAATCTTCCCAACTTCAGGATAGCCGGTCTGTTTTCCCATTTTGCAAATGCGGATGCTGCCGATAAAACCTATGCAACTGTTCAGGAACAGCGCTTTATGGTGTTCTTCAAAAAACTGCTGGATGCAGGTGTTAATATCCCTGCAAGAACGATAGCCAACAGTGCCGCTGTAATGGAACTCCCTTCTTCTCATTATGAAATGGTTCGACCAGGCATCATCATATATGGCTGCTATCCTTCAGATGAGGTAGATAAAAGCAGATTAGCGCTCAAGCCTGTGATGTCAGTCAAAACAAATATAGTGCAGCTTAAGAGAGTTCCGGCCGGCAATTCCATAAGCTACGGACGTAAGTTTACAACCACAAGAGACAGTCTGATAGCGACTATCCCTATCGGATATGCAGACGGCCTGCCTCGCCCGTATTCAATGCGGGGAAAAGTGATCGTCAATGGAGTTTTTGCTCCTATAGCCGGAAATATATGCATGGACCAATGTATGATCGATGTCACGCACGTCCCTTATCCGCGTCTTGGAGATGAAGTTACCATAATAGGTAAGGACGGAATATATGAAATAAGTGCTGATGATCTTGCAAAATCAACAGAAACAATAAATTATGAGATTTTATGTGCCTTTGGCCAGAGACTTCCAAAAGTTTATGTCTATTAATAATTTGAGATATAAAGAAAGGAAACTCTTATTATGAAAAAACTTTTTACGATCTTTACTGTAATTGTATTAACAATCGTTCTCGCTTCATGCGGTGACAATAATCAGGAAAATTCAGCATCTTATGAAGATACTTCTGAAATCACCGTGGTTCTGGATATAGATTTTCCTGATGATTGCGGTGTCGATGATATTGAAGATTTGACACTTACTGTCCCGGAGGACAGCAGTGTTCTGGATGTTCTCAACACATGGGCCGGCGATAAAAATACCGTTACCCTGGATCCTTCCTCTGAAAACCCTTATGTTACCGGTATCAATGGCATTTCGGCAAGCAGCAGTGCCGGCTGGATATATGAAGTCAATGGTGAAATGATAATGGAGTCTGCTGATGCACATAATGTTGAAAACGGTGATAAAATATCATGGGAATATGAAAACTGGTCCGAATAATAATTACAAAAGAGCGGTGCTGCCATATTTATACCGGCACCGCTCTTTTTATTTTTCTGCTTTTATTTAAGAAGTATTGTTAATTCTTTCATTGCAGCTATTTCTTTATCCATAGTTTTTTTCAATTCATCAGTCTGAGCAGTTATTGCACTTTTATACACTTCAATCTCCTCATCGAAAACAACTTCCTCACCTGTTTCTAAAGCGCCTGCTTTTTCAAGGAGCGAAATTGTTGCGCTGCTCGTGTCTGCCAGCTCTGATCCCTTGCCTGTGCCCCAGAAGATATTTCCGGGATTCGTTTCTTCAAGCAATGTTTTATCTGAAGCCTCACATGTTTCCGGGCTGAAATTATAATATCCGAATTCTGCTCCGCCATTGATCTGCCAAGCAAGATCAAGAGCTCCTGAAGTCTCATCCTTACTGGACAATTCCCCCTTTTCAAGAGCAGTAACAATGCCATCAAGAATCTCTATATTTGTCTGATAAGGAATGTGTTTTATGACCATATCAGAAGTAAGTATTATACCTATAAAATTATCCTGCATATATTTGAATGCTTCTAAAGTTTTCTTATTGATTTCACGACCTTCTGCTTTTATATTTTCCAGTTCTTTATCTGAAGCACCGTTTTCTACAGCTTCTTCATATCTGCTGTTTATATCTGAAATCTGTTTATTCAGGTTTTCTGCAGCTGCCCTCAACTCTGCAGAAGCCTCTTTATATTCCTTAACATCTACACCTGCAGACTTTGCCAATTCTTCATTCAGGGCTTCATCTATGTCGTCAACTGTTGCCGTAAGATCCAGCTCCAGCGCCGGTGTTTTATCCACATATATAGCCATAGCCCCGAAAGTTGTGAGATTAGTTGTCATAACATCAGCATCATATGTATCCTTATCATCTGCCACAGTATGATATCTGTCACGATTCCAGTTATTCTTCTTTTCAGTATCAAATCCCGGTACATTGACAAAATGAGGCACTCCGCTGGCTCTGTATGATACCCCGTCTTCAAGACAGAAGGTATCTACAGTCGTACTGTTATACCCCTCAGGATATATATCATTTGACGCATCAACAATAAGACCGCTGTCTTCTATAAGTTTCTTTGTCATAGCAGAAAAATCAGGATCGCTCTGCACTGCAAACTGTTCTGCTCCGTCATAGAGCGCCGGAAGCTCAAAATTAAACATTGCAAGAGTTTTACCCGCCCATTCAGGCTTCGCATTGTTTATCATTTCCCACGCACCTGTTGTCCAGTCGAACTGTGTTCCTATAGCTCCCCATTCCTCCGCACAGTGTGCAACAAAAAGTATATCGTTTTCAGGGGTATATCCTGAATCGACCATTGCCTTTGCCATAGCCATCACAAGGCCTATGGCGCAGCTGTCATCCTGGAAACCGTTAAAATAAACATCATAATGCCCTGAAACTATTATCTGCTGCTCTGAAGACTTTCCTTTTATCTTCCCGACAATATTGTATCCTGTGCCCCCATCAGGTATCATTTCATTATCCACAGTAAGGTTTGCCGTAGTATTACCTGCTTTTAACGCCTTCGACAATTCTTTATATTGATTTCGACTTATGCTTACACAAGGCATCACATCTTCAGCACATAGATCCTGCATGTTGATAACATCATCGGAAAAAGCTCCGTATCCGCTTTCCAGGCCATATGAAACTATAGCAACAGCCCCATGAAGAGCCGCTTCATTCATATACTGATCTATCCATGCCACATTCCACTGGTCTACACCTACAAGAGCAATCTTTCCTTCTACATCTACGCCCTCATAATCCGCTGCAAATCCGGTCCCTACGTCAACCAGCTCAGCTGTTATACCGCTTTCATCAGTTCCATTGGTCGCATAAGATGCAGGCATAATATCTATATCAGTACCTTCTATCGTCAGCGAGGCATCATTAAACTGCCACTTATCCAAAGTGACAGGTACTTTCTCCACTTCATCAAGACCTATTGCCCGCATCTCATCAGCCAGATAATCAGCGGCCTTATGCTCCGCATCCGATCCTGACGTTCTCCATCCCAGCTCGTTAGATAAATACTCCTCATCATATGCCAGCGTTTCCGCTATCCCATATGCATATTCCTGATCCACCATATCTACATAACTTTGTACATCCTCCGCCATAGACAGATCTGAATTCACTTCTGCTCCACCGCATGCTGTTAAGGATATGACCATGGCGCCAGCTACGGTTGCACATAACAGTTTTTTTAATAAAATTTTCATCGCAGCACTCTCCTTTCAAAATAAAATAAATTTTCTGACAATGTAAATTTACTCTTTTTCCTGTGTGCTGCACAATAGTCCACTATGGACTATTTTTCTTTATCGATAAACATAATAAGGTCGCTTCTAGTTGAAATATCAAGCTTTTCGAAAATATTATGCATATGGTTCTTTACCGTATATTTTGATATGCATAATTCTTCTGCAATTTCAGGATTCGTCATTTTTTTATATGCGAGTTCCATAATTTCACGCTCCCGTTCCGTGAGAAAATGTGTAACAGCGATATAATCCAGCCGTTCTTTCAGACTGTTTCCATTCTTAACATCTTCATTTTGGAGTTTGAAAAGTGATGTGAAATCTTCATTGAGGATTAATAAAACCGCAAGTATATTTATTATAAAAATATATATGGGTGTAATATCCATTCTTTCCAGTATGGTATATTCTCCCTGCCCTGTTGCCATGCATAATACCAGAAAACCGTTCCACAGTCCATTAACGATCAGCATTACAGTAGTCCATATGATATGTCTGCGGCATTTCTGCTGAACTATATCCGGCAGAACAATTAACATATTCCACACATTTACAGCTGTGAGCGATATACAAATAAATACTTCTATTATCATTACCGCCATCATTTCAGCTCTGCTGTCCGTCTGGTAATAGTCTTTCATTAAAAAGCCATATGCGATGACTGAAGATATTACACATGCTGCGATCAATATCTGCATAATTCTTAAAGATCTGGTGTTCCCGGTCCTCTTTTTCATGCTTTTTTCTCTTGTATAGGCTGTCCAGAAATATACCTGACCTATGAAAAAGCATATATCGGCAACCCGCATTATGCTATTTGTCTCTCTATGCCCCTTCATCAGCATATTGTAATCAAAATAAAAATACAGCACATCTATCAGTGCTGTACATACTGTAAAACAAAGGATGGACAGCAACAACTCTTTGTTGCCCTGAGACCAGTATTTTATAAGCAGTATTGCCATAAGAATAGCTAAAAGTCCCGCAAATCCTGCAAAAATATACATAAAGAAAAACAATTCTTCCAACATAATCAATTCTCCTTCTCTTCAGGAAGCTTTATAAGTATAAGCTCCCCTCCACAGCTGCATCTATATGCATTTATTTTCTGCATCATGCATGTAAACCGCTGCCTTGGGTATTCCTTTCCGCATTTTTTACACTTGATTATATATCTGATCTGATTTTTACCTTCTGTTTTTCCCAGCCCCATTTTTTCCGAAGATGTTAGTCTGCTTATTTCATATCCATACGCTTCGTTCATAAACTCTGCATATTTTTTCCATAATTTTCCATGATTGTAACAGCCTTCACATGTATGAAGTACTTCATGTGCGATCACCTCTGATATTTTTTTCAAAGGACACTCCAATATAAATTTGCTTATTTCTATTATATACATATTGTTTTTCTTTCTGCAGCAGCCGAATCTTTTTCGCGGACGGGAATTTACTATAATATTTCTGTATATATTATCAGGCACAGGAATTTTCAGTTCCTGTGCCTCTTTAATCACTTTTATTAAACATTTATTGAGTTCATTTTGATTCATAGTAAATTATTTATGATTTTGTTTCACATGAAACAATTTTCCTTATCCAAGTCTTTTCAACAGTTCTATCAATCTTTCCAATTCTTCTTTACTGTAAAATTCTATCTCTATTTTCCCTTTTTTACCTCTATGGTTAAGATTGACTTTTGTTCCAAAAATATCTTTAAGGTCTTCTTCCACCCTCTTTAAATCCGCATTTTTATCTGCTGATTTCACCTTTGTTCGAGGCCGCTTGTTTTTGTTTCCCTGGACTATCTTTTCTATCTGTCTTACAGATAAAGCTTCATTTACAGCAGTCTTTGCAATTGAAATCTGCTTTTCCACATCAGCAATTCCCGCCAGCGCTCTTGCATGTCCTGCCGAAAGGCTTCCTTCTGATACATATCTTCTTACAGTTTCCGGCAGCTTCAGCAGTCTAAGACTGTTGGCAATATACGGACGGCTTTTCCCTACACTTTTTGACACCTGCTCCTGAGTAAGTCCATATGTATCTATCATTTGACTTATTCCCTCTGCCTCTTCTATAGGATTAAGATCTTCCCTCTGCATATTTTCTATTATTGCAAGCAGCATGTTCTCTTCATCTGTAAGATCTCTTATTATACACGGGATCTCTTTTGCTCCTGTTATTCTTGCCGCCCTCCATCTCCTTTCACCGGCAACTATTTCATAACCTTTTTTCATTTTTCTTAAAACAACAGGCTGTATAAGCCCGTGTTCCTCAATGGATGCCGCAAGCTCCTGAAGCTTTTCTTCATCAAACGTTTTTCTAGGCTGATTTGAATTCGGTTTTATATCATTGATATCAATATAGACTATGCTGCCTTCAGAATCCTTTTCTTCGTTTTTTTCAGTTTTTATCTGAGGATCCTCACCTTCATCAGTCTTTTCTCTTTCCTTTACATTCAGGCTTACCTCAACATCTCCGAAAAGTGCATCAAGACCTCTGCCTAAGCCTCGTGTTTTTTTCGGTGCCGCCATTTATTTATCCTCCTCACCACTTAAAAACTCATCTGCAAATTCCATATACGCCGCCGCTCCTGTAGATTTAGGATCATACTGTATAACCGGCATTCCATAGCTCGGAGCCTCAGCAAGCCTCACATTCCTCGGAATCACAGTCGTATAAACCTTTTCTTTGAAATATTTTTTCACTTCCTCAACAACCTGGATAGAAAGATTTGTTCTTCCATCAAACATACTGAGAATAACACCCTGTATTTCCAGTTCGGGATTAAGGTTTCTTTTCACTATATCAATAGTACTCATAAGCTGACTCACTCCTTCCAATGCATAAAATTCACATTGAATAGGTATAAGCACGGAATCCACTGCTGTAAGAGAATTTATAGTAAGTATCCCTAATGACGGCGGACAGTCTATAAATATGTAATCATATTGAGGCTTGAGAATGTCTATCGCTCTTTTCAATCTTTTTTCTCTGCCGGCAAGTTCAATAAGTTCTACTTCCGCCCCGGCAAGCTGTACACTTGCTGGCATTATATAAAGATTTTCTATTCCTGTAGGAAGAATAGCCTCTTCAGGATGGTGATCGTCTTCTATCAGAATTTCATGTGTCGTTATTTCCAGATCTTTTTTAGAAATTCCTACACCACTGGTAGTGTTCCCCTGCGGGTCTATATCCAATATAAGTATTTTTTTACCCTTCATGGCTAAGCATGCGGCAAGATTTATATTAGTTGTTGTTTTCCCCACTCCGCCTTTCTGGTTAAAAATAGCTATTGCTTTACCCAATTTTTTCCTCCTTAATCTTTTCTCCTGTCTTGTTCTATTATTATATACTATGATTTAAAGTTTTACTATCATTTTCGCATTTCCAAACAAAAAAAATAATGTTTCACGTGAAACATTATTCTTAAGGAGTATATCAAATGAGCATTCCCTGTATTTCTTTAGGTATAGTTATTACTATTCTGAGATTGTTACCAAGGTCTTCCTGCTTAAAAGTCGCGCCCTTTTCTTCCAATTCCATATCATTAAATGTTCTTTTTAATGTGTTAAGGTACAACTTATAACTTATATGTCTTATCTTGTTTTTTTCTCGGTCCTGGCGCTCCTTTTGCTCAAGATAATCGTCTACAAGCTTTTCCGTTTGTTTTACATTCAATCCATGCTTTACTACCTTTGATACTATAGTATGTCTCAGATTATCGTTTTCTATTTTGAGAAGAGCTCTGGCATGTCGTTCGGTAAGCTGATTTTTCACAAGCATATCCTGTATTTCATCAGGCAAAGATAGTATTCTTATTTTATTTGATATTGTTGATTGGTTTTTTCCAAGCTTTTCAGATAATGCCATCTGGCTCATACCATATTTTTCCATTATATTCTTATATGCCCTTGCCTCTTCTATGTATCCCAGGTTTTCCCTCTGTATATTTTCTACGAGAGCTATCAGGCTTGTTTCTTCTTCACTTGCTTCCTTTATTACAGCAGGCACTTTATCAAGTCCTGCCATCGCTGCAGCTCTCAGCCTTCGTTCTCCAGCTATCAGAAGGTACTTTCCATCCGTATCCTTTTTTAAGATCAAGGGTTGTAAAACTCCGAATTCTTTTATGGAATCTCTGAGTTCCATCAGCTGCTCCTGTCCAAAAACCTGCCTGGGCTGTTGCTCGTTGGCTTTAATCAGGTCTATAGGTATTTCTGCTGTTTTCCTGATAAACATCGTTCTTCCCCCTTTCTGTTCTTATATTAACAGCTTGTACAATATACTGAAAGGAGTATTCATAACACAAAAAAAGCCGATTTACGCTATTTAATCGGCTCTTTTGACGGGATACCTGCTTTTCTCGGATATTTCGACAGAGTATTTTCAATCTTGTGTATGATTACAAGCCTGTGATCAAAAGAAATTCCCTCGATTTCTATACTTTTTTCTCCCGATATTTTTCCACCAAGGATATTTACAGCATTGACAGCATCTTCGATCTCTTTCCTGCATTCGGGTCCTTTATATGCAATAAATGCACCACCATTTTTTACAAAAGGAAGACAGTATTCAGATAACGTACTCATATTAGCAACAGCCCGTGAGATACACAAATCAAAATTCTCTCTTAATCCACTTTTCCTGGCAAGCTCTTCGGCTCTGCCATGTATAGCATTTACATTCAATATACCAAGAGATTCAGAAAGATCACTTATTATATTTATACGTTTTCTCAGAGAATCTATAAGTGTGAATTCCTTATCCGGAAATGCTATAGCAAGAGGTATCCCCGGGAATCCTCCTCCCGTTCCAACGTCTATGATACTTTCAGCTCTTAAAAATTCTTCTAAATCTGCACACAATAGAGAATCTACGTAATGTTTCTGTATAAATTCTTTTCTGTCAGTTATTGCGGTAAGATTGATACTTTTATTTGCTTTCAGTATTCCCTCCATATACTCCGATAATTTTCTGAGCTTTTCATCAGTACATTTTATATTCAGAATATGAAAAATTCTTATGATTTCGTCCATAGCCTATTTTTCCTTTTTCCTGCGTTCTTTTTCAAGATATATAAGAAGAACATTTATATCTGCAGGTGATACTCCCGATATCCTTGATGCCTGCCCTACAGATAAAGGTTTGAATTGATTTAGCTTCTGTCTCGCTTCTATTCTTAAACCGTCAATCCTGTCATAATCAAAATCAGCAGATAATTTTCTGTTTTCCAGTTTTTTGAATTTTTCTATCTGCTGCTTCTGTTTTTCTATATATCCCTCATATTTTATCTGTACTTCCAGCATCGTTTTCTGATGTCTGGAAAGAACAGGTCTTCTATCATCTATTTCTGCAGTATCACTATATGTTATTTCAGGACGCCTAAGCAATTCATACATAGATATAGCGCTTTTCAAAGGAGTACTCCCCCTTTTCAGCAGAAATTCTCTAACTTCCTCAGGATGTACTGTCTTATTTCTGAGTCTTTCTGTTTCTTCTTCTACGATACGCTTTTTTTCCAGATATTTTCTATATCTGTCCTCTTTTACAGTTCCTATCTCATATCCTTTCTCTGTAAGTCTCAGATCGGCATTATCCTGTCTGAGCACAAGTCTGTACTCTGCCCTGCTGGTCATTATCCTGTATGGTTCATTAGTACCTTTAGTTATCAGATCATCTATAAGGACACCTATATATGCTTCACTTCTATCGAGAACAAATGCATCTCTTCCTTCTATTTTACATACAGCATTTATTCCGGCCATAATACCCTGGGCTGCTGCTTCTTCATACCCTGAACTTCCGTTGAACTGCCCTGCACAGAAAAGATTTTCAATATGTCTGTTTTCAAGGGATATCTTAAGATCAAGAGGATCTATACAATCATATTCTATAGCATATGCAGGCCTTACTATCTCAAGATTTTCAAGGCCCTCGATCGTTTTGTAAAACTGCCTCTGTACATCTTCCGGCAGGCTTGATGACATCCCCTGAATATACATCTCATCAGTATATTCTCCTTCCGGTTCTATAAAAAGCTGGTGTCTCTGCTTATCTGCAAATCTATTTATTTTATCCTCAATGGATGGACAATATCTGGGCCCTACGCCCTCTATATGGCCTCCGAAAAGCGCTGATCTGTGAAAATTCGATCTTATCACCTCATGGGTTTTTTCATTGGTATACGTGAGCCAGCAATCTATCTGATCCTTTGATAAATCATCGTTCATAAAAGAAAACGGCACTATTTCTTCATCTCCAGACTGCTTTATCATTTTACTGAAATCCATGCTTTTACCGAGAGCTCTGGCAGGCGTCCCAGTTTTAAATCTTCTCATCGGCAGCCCGTATTGTCTAAGTTTTTCAGCGAGTTCCACCGAAGGTGACAGTCCGTTAGGGCCGCTGTCATAAACACTGTCACCTATAAATATTCTGCCTGAAAGGAATGTACCGGTTGCAAGTATAACAGCCTTGGATCTGTAACAGGCTCCGGTTTTTAAAACGACACCGCAAGCTTTCCCGTCTTCTATAATAATATCTGTTACCTCACCCTGTTTAAGATGAAGATTCTCTTCATCTTCGATACTCTTTTTCATTTCCAGATGATAACGGTTTTTGTCAGCTTGTGCACGCAAAGAATGTACAGCCGGACCTTTTGCCGTGTTAAGCATCCTGCTTTGTATAAAAGTTTTATCTATATTTATTCCCATCTGTCCGCCAAGAGCATCTATTTCTCTTACCAGATGGCCTTTACCCGTGCCTCCTATAGAAGGATTGCATGCCATCATTGCAACTGCTTCGAGATTTATGGACAGCATAAGAGTGTTTTTTCCCATCCTTGCACATGCAAATCCGGCTTCACATCCTGCATGTCCGGCGCCTACAACTATAACATCATATGTATCCATCAAAAATTTTTCCATTTGCTGTTTTATGCCTCCGATCATTTTCCTAGACAAAATCTGGAAAAAACTTCATCAATTATGTCATCAGAAACTGTTTCTCCAATTATTTCACCGAGATAATCATATGTACTTCTTACATCAACCTCTATAAAGTCGAGAGCTTCCCCGGATGCAGTCATATTAAATGCATCTTCAATAGATTCTCCGGCCTTTTTTAACAGTTCTATATGACGTATATTATTCACCATTATACTTTCTTTTTGATATATTTTTCCGCCATAAACAAGTTTTTCTATATAATTTTCTATCTTATCTATCCCATTTCCTGTAATAAAAGAAGCCTCAATTATTTCCGAATCCGGCATCATATTCAATATTTCACTATTTTCCGCTAATCTTTCAAGATCACTCTTATTCACTACTACAAGAGATTTCTTTCCACGGATACCTGAAGCTATCTCCATATCCTCATACGAAATCTTTCTGCTGCCGTCTATTATAAATATAACAAAATCAGCCTTTGAAAACGCTTCTTTTGATTTCTCTATCCCCATCATTTCCACTTTATCTGATGTGTTTCTTATTCCGGCCGTATCTGTGAGATATACCGGTATTCCTTTGATACTCAATGCCTCTTCTATAGTATCTCTTGTAGTACCGGGTATCTCTGTTACGATAGCGCGTGATTCCCTAAGTAATCTGTTCATAAGAGATGATTTTCCGACATTCGGCTTTCCTGCTATAGCAATCCTTATACCTTCTCTTATCATACGTCCTGTAGAAGCTGTAGACAGTAATTTTTCAATCATATCGCCTATTAACGCTATATTTTTTTTCATGTATTCATATGTTATTTCTTCTATATCTTCATCAGGATAATCTATATTAACAGTAATATCCACAAGCAGATCCAGAAGCTTACTCCTTATCTCAGCAACCTTCGAGGAAAGTTCACCTTCAAGCTGTGAAAGAGCTATATCATAACCCGAATCGGTCTTTGCCTTTACTATATCTATCACAGCTTCTGCCTGTGATAGATCAAGTCTTCCATTGAGAAATGCCCTCTTTGTGAATTCTCCCGGCTCAGCAAGCCGTGCACCTTTTCTAAGTACGAGAGACAATGTTTTTCTCAACGAAACGATACTACCATGACAATTTATCTCAACAACATCCTCTGCTGTGTATGTCTTTGGACCTCTCATATATACAGCCAGCACTTCATCAATGATCTCATCATTTTCTTCATCGACAATCTTTCCATATGTCATTTTTCTGTTTGTTATATCCTGAGATCCATCGTTTTTTCGAAAAATATCCTTTAAAATACCTAGTGAAGCATTACCGCTTATCCTTATAATCCCTATACCGCCCTCTCCATAGGCAGTAGCTACTGCAGCTATAGTATCTTCCATATCATTCTCCGTAAAACCTCAAAAGTCCGCAATAGTATTGCGGACTCTCGATCTAATCACTTTTTAAGTTCTATAACGACTCTTCTGTAAGGCTCTTCACCTTCACTTCTTGTATTGATATCAGGATTGCGCTGTAAAGTTGCGTGTATTATCTTTCTCTCATAAGGATTCATAGGTTCAAGCCTGACATAACGTTTCGTCTTTATGACCTTTGCTGCCAGCCTGTTTGCAAGCTGTTCCAGAGTCTTCTGCCTCTTTGCCCTGTAATTTTCCGCATCTATAACGACCTTTATATATTTATCCTTATCTTTATTTATAACAAGACTTGTAAGATACTGGATAGCATCAAGAGTCTGTCCTCTTTTACCTATTACTGTACCCGAATCCTTGCCGTCCATTTCGATATAAACGATATCTTCTCCTTCTTTTGCTTTGAATCCGAGATTCAAACCCATTTTTACCGTTATATCTTTAAGAAAATCAAGTGCTTCGTGTTCATCGATATCCTTCAGCTTATCCTTATCTATTATTTCTATATCCAAACCGGAATCGGTTTCCACATCAATACTTTCTGATGGTTTGCTTTCTTTTTTTCTTTCTGCTGTTTTATTTTCCTTTTTACGTTTAGAGCTATGGTTCTTTTCTTTTATCTGTGGTTTTTCCTTCGGCTGTTCTTTTATTTCTTCTTTCTTTTTTTCCACTCTTACTTTCGCAAGCTTTGACCCTATA
>CALCKF010000011.1 GCA_937966095.1 uncultured Eubacterium sp. | reverse complement strand
AAAATCGCAGAAGTTCTGCCCAGGTATTCAGCAGTTCTGCCCACTGAAAATCGGGTAAAAACAGCAATTTCCAAAAAATTCAAAAGCCTGTAACCATTGCAATTACAGGCTTTGTTGGCGGAGAAGGTGGGATTCGAACCCACGTGCCCTTGCGGACAACCGCATTTCGAGTGCGGCTCGTTATGACCACTTCGATACTTCTCCTCGTTGATTTTTCGCCGACTGTTCCTGCTTCCGCTTTTTCCGGGCTTTCCTTTTCCGGAAACTTTTGGGCAGAACTTTTTGGCAGAACTCACATTTTTAAATTTTTTTGTTTTGCTATAACCGTTGAAATCACTGGATTTCTATCAGACATAACTGCCAGTCACTGATTCGATTTCGAGTGCCGCACGATCGACCACTCTGACATCTCTCCATGATATTTATTTGTCCGGCGAACATCCATTAGTATACATTAAAATCACAGCTTGCGCAAGCGGTAATTACACATAACTCTACCACATATACCTATTTTGCTGATACCGATTCTATCCTTCAGATATAAATTAAGGGACGGTGTCATACCGTCCCTTCTGTATATTATACCTGTGAATATCAGCTATCTCTTCTCTTAGGCTTTCTGCCAAGCAGCACTGCCACTATAGCCAAGGCCGCAGCTGTCGCTGACAGCAGCCATATGCTCATTTCAAATTCGTCACCTGTCTTAGAGGAAGTATCCTTAACAGTATCTGTCTGAGCAAGTGCAGTCAGAGCATTGTAAAGGTCAGTAGATGCCGCGTCTAATTCTTCACCTGTTGCCGCATTATCGGCTAAGACAGCTTTGGCTTTTTCAAGAGCAGTCTTGGCAGCATCTGCTGTATCTTCGGTAAATCTGCTGTAATCAAGTTCTTCCGCATACTTTATGAGGGTATCCAGATATTCTCTCGAATCACTTCCATCCTCTTTTACAGAAGGTTTACCGGTAGAATCCCCATTTTCAGGCTGTGACGGCTGTACCGTATTTCCACCAGAGTTGCCGGCATTTCCATTATTTTCACCGTTACCCTCATTTCCTCCATTTGCAGGCGGATCTTTTTCGGTGGTCCCGCCTCCACTCGCTCCATCACCTGTTGTCCCGCTTTCCGGTTTACCAGGATCACTTACTCCAAGGATAAATGGAGACAGGCTATCCACTGTAACCGTGATCTTTCCGTTCTCTACTTCAGTATCGTATTTTTCACAGAAGACTTGCGGATCTGAGCCAGCATCTGTCTCATTCTTATCTTCCTCTACATAATGAAGCACCAGTGCATCCCAGCCTTCATATTGTTCATCTACTGTGAAAGTAAGTTTGAGATCTCCTTCATATGTTCCGTCAACCGATATTTCATAAACACCTAGCACTTCATCCATACCAGCTGCCGGAGCCAGCATCTCATCATATGAGATAGAACTGTTTTCCTCCGTGAGCTTGTCTTCTGTTATCTCAATAACATCAAGCCTTGCTCCCTCACCGAACACTGCCGAAACTGCTATTTCCGCTATTTTCGTTGCTTCATCTGAACCGTTCTCTATGGAAATAGTTGTTTCCTTATCTTCTGCATCAGTACCGGAAGACTGATCCTGGTCTTCTGAATCATCAGGATCTGTCGTCTCACTGCCCGGCTTTTCTGTTTCCGTTTTTTCTACTGCTACTGTGGCTTCTGCATATTTATCCTCATCATAGACCGAAGTCACCCTGACTGTCAGAGTTTCAGAACTTTCATCATCCGCTATCTTGAGCATACCTGTATCATCTATGACAGTGTCCTTGCTGACAGCTCCGCTTACTGTCCATGTTACATCAGCAGAAGGATTATTCTCCCCTTCTACACGGAAACTGAATTTCTGACTTTCACCCTGCTTGAGTGTAATACTTTTCGGATTTATGCTTACTGATGTTACAACCGGCTTTGCCTTTACGGCTATTGCCTGTGAAGCAGTTTTTGTAACACTGTTTTCAGTATAAGTCACAGTTACGCTCTTATCGGATGTTTTAAGAGCTCCGCTTGGGCTTATAGTGACTTTGCTTGTGACGTCTGCCGTAGACCCATCACTGTATTTGGCTGTCACCGTCATTCCCGTCTTGCTGAATGTATCGCCCTCTGTATATTCTGTCTTTGAAGGCGGCTTCGTTATCTCTATGGAAGACAGTGTTTTTGTCACAGTTGCTGTTCCATCATTCACCGGTTCTACGTAATCCGAATATATGTACGCATACATGCTGCTGAAACTGTAATTACCTGTACCGCTTGCTATAGAGGTCCTGCTGCTGTTAAGTACTCCATCACTCTGTATCTTGTAAAATCCATTATCCTTGGATGAACTTAAAATTATAACTGAATAACTTGTCGATCCTCCTGTATTATAAAGTACAGTAGATGAAGATGCCGTAGTAGCTGTATTTCTTACATTAACATAATGTATATCATTCAAAACCGATGTTTCCACTGTATCCTTGATACCTATGGTGTATTTATTGTAGTCTTTGCTGCCCTGAGTCTTGTCCAATGCATATGCGATATTTGCGGCCTTTTCACCCCAGTAAGGATCAGAAGCATACTTTACATTGAGCCCGCTTTCCTTGTTTCCCAGGAACCCGCCACAATATCTCCAGTCATCAGGATCAAGATAACCTCTCGACATCCATCCGTTGGCAAAATCTGATATACATGAGCTGACGCTTCCATATGTATTAGAACTCGTTCCCGGAGAGCTGTCCACGGCATTGAGACCAAACAGGTTATTCTTATTGGCAGCGATCCAGCTGGTGCCCCATGCACTTTCATTGGCAGCTATGCCTGCCATGATCAATGCGTTCACACCGTAAGTATTCTGGTTTGAAATGAATGTCGAACCTGTTCCGTACATCTTGGATGATGCTGAAGCCTTACTGTTTATTATCGAGCTGAATGTACTGCTGCTGTAGGAAGTAGTGCTTCTCATCGGCAGATACTGATAGTAATTATAGTAAGGATCGTCCGGATTCACCGAATTTGTTCTTACATTGCTCTGATAATCGGACAGCATCGTTGCATAATCGGTATAAAAATAATGTCCGTCATAACTGTAGTATGTAACTCCGCTCTTAAGATACGACGGCGCTGCACCATTATCTAATGTCGTCCTGTATCCCGGTGTTGTCATATCGCATACGATACCATGGATGAGTCTGCCGCCGGAAACATAATATCCGCTTACTACTTTCGCCTGACTTAGTGATATTACCTGAACATCGCTGGCATCAACGTAACCTATTACACCTGACATCATGAACTTTACCTTGCTGCCGCTTGTCCCGAGATAAGCTGCGTCGGCACCATATGCTCCATTTGTGTATCCTGCCTCTCCTGTCGCTGCATCTGTATAATTTGTTACAGCATTTCCCTTCGTATTGAAGTTCACAACCTTGGCTGTTGATGTGGCGGCTCTGCTTCTGAACAAAGTCACAGAATTGGACGAGTTCTGTTCAGGCACAGTTCCGTCGGCAGGCTCCGCCTCTGTTATATTACCATTCTCATCCATCACCGTATATTCTCTGTTCCGGTTCTCATCCGCAAGAACTTCCTGTGTGTCTGCTTCAGATGCAGTCTCAGGAGCAATCACATCTGTAACAGCACCATCCCCGGCTCCGCTTTCGTTTTCGGCTGCGCTGCTCATTGTGACCTGAGCCCCATTTATGATCAGACACAATGACAGTATCACCGCAAGAGCTGTCCGTCTCTTCTTTCGATTTTTCATCATCCTTTTCCTCCTTTTAGCAACACATCTAGAAAATTTTTAATGAGAATTATGATTCCTGAAGTAATGTTTTTTGTAAAAAAATATTTTTCTACGGCACAGCATTGTTTACAGAATATAATTATGTAAACGTTTTTTGTGCATTCATGTGATCCCTTTTCTTTTCACAAAACCGTTTCCGCGGATCCGGCTTTTCTTCCCAGCCGTTATATTTTAACGTTTCAAACGGATATATCTGAAAAATAGTATTATACACGCTATCTTTGTTTACATAATTATAAATCAGTAATCCACTTTTTCTAATGATTGTCCATATTTTTTAAGCATGATATTTTTAGTATTATATCATATATTCGTTGAAATTTCAAGGTTTTACCTTTATAGCTTTCTCCTGTCACGCGATGATCTGTCACACCGTATGACAGTTTATAATCATTATTTTTTTGCACGGTTGCTTAAACAGAAAACAGCCTGCAGACACATTTGCCTACAGGCCGTAAAATGATTTTCATAATACCATATCATGTGATTTTTACTATTCACAGCAGCATCGCTCTGCATGCAGTGACAAAAGCTATCATCACAGCAAGGAAGGCTGTATTTACTGCCGTAAAATACACCATATACCTGCCACACAGCCCTTTTTCTTCTCTTGCAACATATTTATAGGATATCAGGCTCGCCATGGATGCGATGATGGTACCAAGTCCTCCGATATTTGTACCTATTATGAGAGCCGTATAATTATGAGTGAATCCGGATAACAGCAGGGCTGCAGGCACATTGCTTATCAGCTGGCTGGCAACTACAGCGGCTATTATCTCGTTGTTTCCAACTATATTCCCTATAATACTGCTGAAAATTTCTATCCTTCCCAGGTTGCCGATAAATATGAACAGAGCCGTAAATGTAAGCAGCAGTGTATAGTCCACTCTTTTAAGCACACTGATGTCAGTTACCGCCGTCAGAAGCAGCACAGCGCCGAATGCTATCCTGTAGTCTATGATTCCTGCCACCGCAAGAACGCATATGACGAAAAGCACGATATATACCGGCATTTTCTTTTCGCCGTTATCAGCAGCAATAACTGATGCTCCGTCCGCATTCTGCTTGGGCTCTATCTCATAGCCCCTTCCTTCTGATATCTTTCTGAAGGATACAGTGATCGCTTCATTTTCACCTCTGCATTTGATGATGTTCCATATAGCTATCATAATGAATGATATACCTGTAAGCGGCAGCATAAGCATGACAAATCCGATGAATCCGCTGCCGGCCTGTCCGCTGAGGTAAAGATTCTGGGGATTTCCTATCGGCGTCAGCATGCTTCCCAGATTTGCTGCTACCGTCTGCATCACTATCACCGGTATGATCCACTTGAGCTTCATTTCCCTTCCCAGCATATTCAGCACTGCGATAGTCAGAGGAACGAATGTTATCAGAGCTACATCATTGGTTATGATCATGCTGGAAAAGAAGCACATCATTATCAGAAGTGCCACCAGCTGCCGTATACTCCCTGCTTTCGAGAGTATACGTTTTGCCGCCATGTCAAAAAATCCCGTTTTTTTTATACCTTCCATCACCAGCATCAGGGAAAACAGTATAGCCAGTGTCCTGAAATCTATGTAATCTATATAACTGCTGTCCGGTCTTACCGCAAATGCAGAAAGCACTGCCAGTATGACGGCAATGCTCAGCACCTTATCTTTGTTCAGAATGTTTTTCAGGCACAATGCCATATTCATCATGGTATATATCAATCCCCCGTTAATGTAAAAATCATAGAGGCCAAATGCCCGCCGAGATAGATATTACCACCGGAACCCGGTATTTTCAATAGTCTGTACAAATATTTCCCGGAAACATGATTTCCCGGGAAAACACGATCACAGTCCTTCAGGCACTATGAACCTGAAGCCGTCATCAGCTACAAAAAACTCTATCTTTTTCTGAGTGGTTATCTCACCGTCCGTGCAAAGTCTCAGGCTTTCACCGTTGGCCACAACTGTAAGACCCCTTACCTTCGTATATCTTATCACGTTTTTTCTCAGCATCTCTTCATTTTCCAAATGTATCCCCTTTGAGTAACTGGGAAAAAGCCTTACAAAAAACCGCCGCGTCACATCTCTGACGACACTGACATCCATCATCCCGTCATCAGTGATACTGTAAGGCACTCCCTTGACTCCGCCGCCGCAATAACATCCGTTTGCTATAGCGATCAAAAGTATCCTTCCGTCTATCACTTCTCCGTCAGGATACTCTATCCTGAGATCCGCACCTTTCTTCTTTATAAGTATTATGGCAACGGATATGAGATAAGCCAGAGGCCCCTTCGCAAAAGGCAGCTGCTTTATTCGCGATGTCATATCGACCACATTGCAGTCAAACCCTATATTGAACATGTTTACGCAGTATCTCTGAGTAGTTCTTCCATCATATCCGGCTCTGTATCCTATCAGATCGCTGTACCGTGAGATGCCGCGCAGCTGCCTTCTGATATCAAGGAAATGCTCAGCGTCTCCGTAATTCCTTATATAATCATTGCCGGTACCTAGCGGTATCGCACCTATCTCCACATTATCGAATCCATATGCGCCATTGACCGTTTCGTTTATTGTGCCGTCTCCGCCACATGCATATATACGCAGCATTTTACCCGAGTTTCTGTGTTTCTCACATATCCCTCTTACGAACCTTTCTCCGTCTTTTGCCTCTTTAGTGAGATATATTTCCCATTTTATACCGTCCTCTTCACAGACTGATCTTATCGCCTCCAGCATTTTCTCCCTGTTCTTCCGCGTTCCGGAAGCAGGATTGATCACAAAATAATATTTCACATGCTCCTCCAAATCATTACACTCTTTTAAAAATACCACATTTAGGGTATAATACGCTATAGGAAATTGACAAAAAACAGTATATGACAAGGAGGAAATTATGGACAGACGAATCAGAAAACTGGCAGATCTTCTTGTAGACTATTCATGCGACATACGTAAGGGAGAAAAGATCCTTATATCATATGAAGGCGAATGCTGCAGAGATCTTGTCAGACAGATAATCAAGAATGTATATGCAAAGGGTGGTATGCCTTATACTGAAATACGGGACTCTTCCGTGACAAGGGAGATCCTTATGGGATGCAGCGAGGAGCAGCTCGAATTCATGAACGAATATCAGCTGGCACAGATGAAGGGGATGCAGGCCTATATCGCCATAAGAGCAGGGAACAACACTTCCGAACTTTCTGACGTTCCTGCTGAAAAACTCAATATGTACAGCAAGATCACAAGACCTACCCTGAATTACCGGGTAGATAAGACAAAATGGGTTGTACTGAGATATCCTAATCCTTCAATGGCACAGCTGGCCGGAAGCAGCCTCGAGTCATTTGAAGACTTCTACTTCGATGTATGCACACTCGACTATAAAAAGATGAGCAAAGCTATGGACCCTCTGGTAGATCTGATGAACAGGACCGACAAGGTAACGATCAAGGGTCCGGGGACAGATCTGACCTTCTCAATAAAAGACATACCTGCTGTAAAATGCGACGGCGAACGTAACATTCCTGATGGAGAAGTATATACTGCTCCGGTAAGGGAATCAATGAACGGCATCATCTCATATAATACGCCTTCAGAAGAACAGGGCTTTACTTATGAGAACATAGTCTTTGAAGTCAAGGACGGGAAGATCGTCAAGGCCACATCAAACAATGATGAGCGAATAAATCAGCTGCTTGATACAGACGACAGTTCCAGATACTTCGGTGAGTTTGCCATAGGAGTAAATCCTTACATCCTCCACCCTATGAAAGATACTCTGTTCGATGAAAAGATCGCCGGAAGCTTCCATCTCACACCGGGTGCGTCATACGAAGATGCTCCTAACGGCAACAAATCCGCCATACACTGGGATCTTGTCATGATACAGAGGAAAGAATACGGCGGAGGAGAAATATACTTTGATGATGTCCTGATCAGAAAAGACGGTATTTTCACTCTGCCGGAGCTGGAATGCCTGAATCCTGAAAATCTCAAATAATGTTCCCGTCATATCATCGGGATATCTGCCCTGCGGTATATTTATCCGCAGGGTTTTATATCATTATATACAGAAAATCAAATCTTAATAAATATTAAATATTCCTTAAACGACATGTATATTTTCTTCCTGTATAATCATCTGAAAGATGATATGGGAGGGAGAAACATATGAACCGTAACAGACCTGTACTGTATTTAGCTATCATTATACTTTTATCGACATGTCTTTCATTTCCCGCCAAAAGCAGCGGGAAGACCACTGAGAACGATACCCGGCAGCTTGGGGCGATACCGGACATAAAAATGTCCGGATATTATTACAGGGCTCCCGAAACCATCACATACAAGTCAGAGATCACGGGCACATACAGACATGCCACGGTATTCCTGCCGGCAAACTACAGCAGAAACAGGAAGTACCCGGTCCTTTATCTTTTCCACGGGCTCAACGGTGATCACATGTCATGGAAAAACAAGTCAGCAGATATAATACTTCAAAATCTTCAGTACAAGGGTATTGCCAATGAAATGATCGTAGTATGCCCTAACAGTGCAGTAAATGAGAAAGAAAGCACCTGCGGACTTCTGCCGCATGATAAAGAAAAGGCATATGATCTTACCGGACGCGAAGTTGTTGAAAACCTTATGCCTGTAATAGAAAGCCGCTATCCTGTGAAAAAAGGACGTGACAATACGGCTGTAGCAGGCAACTCTATGGGAGGACGAAATGCACTTTATACAGCCTTCACATACCCTGACCTGTTCGGATATGTAGGGGTATTTTCATCTGCATATGTTCTGGGGCATAAAGGAGATGGAGGTAAATGGGATCCGCTGCTTGAGACACTCAGGCTGCCTGAAGATACTTCTGATTTCAGACTGCTCATGCTTTGCGTAGGAAAATCGGACAACAGGTGCGGCAGCGTCACGTACAGGCTTCATGACATAATGAAAAGCGAAAAGCTCAACCACATATTCCATGACATGCCCGGAGGCCATGATAACAGTGTGTGGAAAAGATCCCTGTATGATTTTGCCGCACAGCTTTTCAAATAATGTATGACATGAAAAATCCTTCCATGGTGATTTTACTCACTATGGAAGGATCTTTAAATCTTCAGAGGTTATAATGTCGTTTTCAGTTTATCATATCCTGTCATCATCATCTATGCCTTTCCAGTCTTCCCATAATTCTGTGTCCTCACTGGCACGCCGTCTGACAGCTTTCTGCTTTTCTCTTCTGCTTTCATCAGCTTTTTCATACTCTGTTTCATTGTCAGGAATAATATTTTTCACGCTGTGCCTTTTCTTCCTGGAAAGAGCAACAGCTGTTATTATTATCAGGATCAGAAGTACCACAGCTATAGCAAGCAGTATAATATTTATATTTGTCGTTCCTTCACTATCATCATCTTTCTCATCCACTCCTATCAGCTCAGTCTCCTCCACCGGCTGATCAGGCGATGATGTCTGCTCTATTATCTGATCCTGAGCTGCACTTCCCGATATAGATATGGTCTTTGATGCTGAAGGTGTCTCATCCATGTACGATTCATCCGTATCATACATTTCCCTTGTTTTCACCTCCAGAGTAGTGCTTCCTTCTGATATTGCCTGAAATTCCAGATTAAAGGTCACACTCCCGTCGGTGCCTCCCATCTTAAGCTGCACATATCCGGAATTCCCGGTGCTGCTGCCTCCTGACAGATATGTCAGCTTGTCGGTATCATACGTGAGATGGGCGTCAACGCGCCCTATATTGCCGCCGCTGAAGGTCACGGCAACAGTGAAGGTGTCTCCTCCCTTTACATTATCTCCTCCGCTTATCACTACCGATGATGCTGCAAACACTTCAGGTGATATTACCGGTATCGCCAGTGCCAGTACTACCACAACAGCTATCAGCTTTCTCAAAATTTTTTCAACAAACGAGTCATTTTCTCTGCAATATGTCATTTCCATTCTCCTTGGACTTCTGAGATCATTTTACGGAAGACAACATGCCGAAGCAGGCATACTGCTGTAAACAGGGATCTCGAATACAACAGGATAATTATCATTGCCGCTGTATGCTCTCTTCACTATACTTCCCTCGCTGGCAGCTCCCGCAACATTTGTCATATACTGATGAGTACCTACCTTACTGAGTCCGTTCTTTATGTTGAACTTCTTGGTATAGTATGAATCCTGATTGTTGCCCACATAATCGTCGGCATAGAACTGAGCGCCTCCCAGTATGGATTTATAAGGGGTATTCCAGCCTTTATCCTTTGCATATGACAGACCTTTCTGTATAGCATTCATCGTTGCGGTTGTATAGGCTCCCACATTGAAGAAATTATAATACCCTACATATCCCGGATATTTTCCTGATACGAGGCTGCTGCCGCTCCATCCCTGCTCCTGTATTATCATTGCAGCAAGGACGTTAGGATTTACACCGAGATTCTTGCCGGCCGCATTGATCAATGATGAATACGAGCTGTAGCCCCCTCCCGGATTCGCATTCTGCATGAATGATCCGCTTATGACCGAGGCCACTGTGCTGTCACTCTGAGATCCGCTGTCATATGTATGTGTCATGAACTGATATATTCCGCTTTCCGTGAGGAAGTTTCTCGGATCCATATAATATTCTATCACGGTTTCGCTTGCCGCATACCAGCTTCCGTCAAACTTGGTCCATGTTTTTGTTGAAGAATTATATGATCCCGGCTCTGTAGACCTGTATGATACCGGTGATGATGAGCTTACAAGGTTGATATCCACATCCGATGTCTCTCTTGCTATGGCATCAGCCCAGCTGTATCCTGTCTTATATGCCTTGAATATCCACTGAGGATGACTTGCATGGAGGACTCTCAATGCAGGCTTGTAGCTTTCAGGGAATCCCTGGGACGTCATATATGACTCGAAGTCGCTGTCGGACGTAACCGTCTTTACATTAACATAATCAGAGCATATATATCCTGTCTGGGATGAACTGTACTGATATGTATACCACACCTTTCCGGAACTGTCCTTGGCAGACCCCGTTATTGTAACGGCAGTGCCTTTGATTATAGTGGTTATTCTGCTGTAATTAGTGCCCGGTCCTTTTCTGACATTAAGTCCCGCATCAGCTGTGACCGTACCCATCTGGAATGTTACCGGCTCGCTGGTGATGTTCTCATCCTTATTACCGTTATCTGACGTATCGCTGTCGCTTTTTTCGGTGACTTTGACATAATCAGACGAAACATATCCGTATGTACCGTTATATGTTATCTTGTACCACACTGTT
This sequence comes from uncultured Eubacterium sp., assembly GCA_937966095.1. GTDB lineage: Bacteria > Bacillota > Clostridia > Peptostreptococcales > Anaerovoracaceae > Lentihominibacter. The sequence goes on along the minus strand of CALCKF010000011.1, from coordinate 4,042 downwards.
CCGGAGCTGTCTTTTGCACTTGCCGCTATACTGATGCTGACACCGTTTTTCAGTGTGCCTATAACTCCATAGCTTGTTCCTGGTCCCTTTCTTACATTGAGGACACTGGAACCCACATCGACAGTACCGGTATCGTTCTGAGTCGTTTCTACCGTTCCCGATGATGTCTTTGTCTTTACAAAGGTAGAACACAGATATCCTGTCTTACCGTTGTACGTTGTCCTGTACCACCATGTACCTGCGCTGTCCTGAGCTTTTCCCGTTATTGTGAAAGTCTTGCCGTCTGCAAGATACCCGAGTTTACTGTAGCTTGTCCCGGGACCTGTCCTTACGTACAGTGTAGCTCCGTCAGCATCTACAGTCCCTGTCGTGCCGGTCACTTCTGTAACTCCTGTAGATGTGGTTGTTGTCTTGACAAATTTGGAAGACACATATCCGGTCTTGCCATTGAAGTCCAGTGTATACCACCATACTCCGGAATAGTCCTGAGCCTTGCCTTTTATTGTGAAGGTCTTGCCGTCTGCAAGATATCCAAGCTTACTGTAGCTTGTCCCGGGGCCTGTCCTTACATACAATGTTGCTCCGTCTGCGCTGACTGTCCCTTTTGTATTAGATACGGAAGTTACCGTAACATTTTTTATGTTAACGTACTGTGATGACACATAGCCTGTCCTCGATCCATAGCTGAACTTGTACCAGGTGACTCCCGACGAGTCCTTGGCAGTTCCCGTAACTACAAATGTCTTTCCTTTAGTGAGAGAACCTATCTTGGAGTAGTTTGTGCCGGCTCCGGACCTTACATTGAGTACGTCCGTAGTTACCTGCGCCGTCTCTCCGACGCCGTATGCCTTTCCGTAATCCGTCATTGGAAGGACAGCAAAAATCGTCATGAACATGATCGATACGATGATCATTGCGACGGGTCGCTTGATTTTTGCGAAAAAGTTTGTTGACATAATTACCTCCTTGTCTACTATATTTTTTCTTGTATTTTTACGGAAATTTAATCTGAAATACATATGGATTATACACTACAAACGTTGAAATGTCAACGTTTGTAGTAGTTTTGAAGTTTGTTGTTTTTATTTATTTTTCCTATAAAACCGTTAATTATCAAAAATTATTTTTTTACAGTCTTACAACACCATATATAGCACAGAAAATGTCCGGAAACAATATATATGCCCCCGGACATTTCATATAATATCAGGCTCAGACTGATACATAAGCTTTTTTCTCTATGTTTACCTTCTCTCTCTGCAGTACTGCACAGCACTGTTCCTCATCTGCAGCATCTATCAGCAGTGCGAAGCTGCATCCGCCTCTTATATATACAGGTGCTCTTACGATCCTGTTGTCTATATTGTATCTGTTCAGCACCATGGAAGCAGCCGAAACAGCATAGTAACCGGAGAAAAAAAGGTAACAGTTTCTTTTATTCAAAGGAGGATCCTCCTATCTGCAACTCATATCAGTTTTTTTATCATACGAATATATGTAGTAATATAATCGGCCTTTTCTACATTTCTGTCAGACAACAGATCATATTCCGCCACCTTTTTATCATCCTCATATATATCGAGAGATCCTACTCTGTCTCCTTTTTTCAAAGGAAGTTTTATTTCTTCATCTATCACCGCTCTGCTTTTTACATCCTTCTTTTCACTTTTACCTACAGTAAGCCCGATCTCCTGCCCTGTAACGGCATAAAGTTTCGCTTCATTTCCCTTAGGTACATCTACTTTCTTTATTCTTTCTCCATCTTCGGCTATTTTCACTGTTTCATAATTGGCAAACCCGTAGTCCAAAAGCTCCGCCATTTCTCCGAACCTTATATCACTGGTCTTACATCCCAGCACTACACCTATCATCCTGGTAGAATCACGTTGTGCCGCTCCTGAAAGGCAGTATCCTGCATCCTGGGTAAATCCCGTCTTTATCCCTATTGCTCCGCTATAGTTCTTTATCAGCTTATTTGTGTTGGTAAGAGTAAATTTGCTTTTCTTTCCGGGGAGTCCGACTTCTATATCCTCCTGCCATGTAGTGAACCATTTATGTGATTCATCGAACCTCATCAGTTCTTTTGATATCATCGCTATATCATATGCGCATGAATAATGATTTGCCACAGGTAAACCGTTCGTATTGACGAAATGGCTGTCCTTTAAACCCATTTCAGCAGCACGCTCGTTCATCCGTTCAACGAAGCTTTCGACACTGCCGCAAAGATGTTCCGCCAATGCCACACATCCGTCATTGGCACTCACCATTATGACTCCCTTTAGAAGCTCCTCTACTGTATGCTGCTCTCCCGCCTCCATATACATCTGGCTTCCTCCCATACCGGCCGCACGTTCTGAAACAGTGACTACATCATCATATGATATACGTCCTGATTCGCAGCCCTCGAATATCAGGAGCAGAGTCATTACCTTGGTTACGGATGCAGGAGGCAGATGCTCCTTTTCATTTTTAGCAAACAGTACTTTTCCACTGCTTCCGTCTATGAGGATTGCCGCTTTTGCATCGATTGCAGGACCGCCCCCTCTATCTGCTGCCGGTTCAGAGCTTGTCGCCGCAGAAGGCTCACTGAATATATCCACACTTCTTTCCTCGGGAGAAAACTTTTCAATCCCCATAAAACCGAATGCGGTAAGCATCAGAGCTGCTGCTGCGCCGGCCGCTGCTTTTTCCCACCTCTTTAGATTTCTTTTCACGAAAAAACCTCCCTTCTCATTTAATGTATGCATACATCAAATGAAAAAGAAGGTTTTACAAATGTTCCGTCCTATAAAAATCTTCTCACATCTGCGACCAGGTCTTCCTCCAGTCCTATGAGCTCCTTTGTTATGTCTTTAGACCTCTCATCAGCAGCTTTGTACTGATTGAGATATTTACTCAGGCTTTTCACTCCCATATTGCATCCGTCCGTCATAAGATCCGCTATTGTTCCGTCTGATTCGTCCATAACCAGCTTTGCATTGGTCTTCATCCATGACATACCCTTGGCCATCATATTGGGATCTTTACCGGTATCCTGATAACTGTCAAGAAGAGATCGTATTTCCCTTCCCAGCTTTACATGGCCTTCTCGGCAATCCCTAAGTGACGTCCTGAGTTCGTCGCTGCTGACATAGCCGATCACATCATCTATAGAAGAAACTCCCATCTTTATTCCGGCATCGCATTCTCTCAGAAGTCTTACAGTATCCTGTTCTATCATACTTTTTCTCAGCTCCTTCACATTTACTGGAATACTACATACAATATAAGTATGCCTTTTTTTGCAGGATTTATTCTTCCTTCTTTGCTTCCGGACTGTACAAAAAGTCTTATTTTATCGCTATGCCTCTCCTGTGCATTTCCTTATCCATTTCCGCATCCATTTCGGATGTGAACAATGGCTTTATATATATCGCCATACGTATCCATAGATCCTTTATGAAATCTTCATTTCCCGATTTTCCTGCGCAGAATTTGTCACAATATGCGACGATCCCTATAAAAAGCTTCATGCCGTTATCGATAATTATCGAAAGTTCATTTCTGTCCTTTTCGATCATCATCCCCCGCTCCTTTAATCTCTCATATATTTCAGTAAAAGCATCACTTATCCCGGTTTCTTTTTCGTTGTAAAGATCCACAAGCGTTCTGTCATTGGCAAACAGAGTCGCCATTTCCGTATAAAAGAACCTGTACTTCATGCAATATTCCATACATCTTCTGAAACTGTCTAGCAGTTCTCCGGCATTCTCTGTCATCCTGCTTTTTTCCAGTACATCTTCCAGGTCAAGAGTCATAAGCTCCGTCCATATACACCTTATTACCTCCTCCTTGTTTGCATAGTAATAATACAGGTTGCCCGGACTTATGCCCATGGCGGCAGAGATCTGCACAGTGCTCACATTTGATGCTTTCTTCTCATTAAATAATTTTACGGATGTGTCCAGTATTCTATTTTTAGTTTTTTTTGCTTTCATATTTTTACTTGTATGATTAATTAGAAGCTAAATCATACTCTCCTTTCCATTTTTACTGTTTG
>CALCKF010000010.1 GCA_937966095.1 uncultured Eubacterium sp. | reverse complement strand
GCTTGTATTTCAGGACAACTCAGGAGATGATGGATGAATTCATTTATCTAGGAGAGGAAACAGCTTATGAGGTGGTTATAAAAAACACCAATAAGATAGCGGATATGATAGAGGATATGATGCCTGTGCCTGAAGGCAAATTCCCTCCTAAGATAAAGGGGGCAGAGGAAGATCTGAGAAAGACCTGTGAAACAAGAGCTTCGGAGATGTATGGCTCTCCGCTTCCTTCTGAAATAAGACAAAGACTTGACAAGGAGCTCAATTCAATAATTGATAATGGATATGCGGTAATGTACAGATCAGCTGAAATGCTGGTGAAAAAGTCCATGGAAGACGGCTATCTGGTCGGATCAAGAGGATCTGTAGGCTCATCATTCGCTGCCACAATGTCAGGAATAACCGAAGTAAATCCGCTTCCGCCGCATTATCTTTGCCCTAACTGTAAAAATCTGGAATGGGGAGACAAAGAAAAATATGACTGCGGTGTGGACATGCCTGATAAAACTTGTCCAAAATGCGGGACACAGTATGATAAGGAGGGGTTCACGATCCCTTTTGAAACGTTTCTGGGGTTTGAAGCTAATAAAGAACCTGATATAGATCTTAATTTTGCCGGGGAATATCAGGGGACGGCACAGAAATATGTAGAGGAGATATTTGGTGAAAAGAATGTCTTTAAAGCAGGAACGATAGGCACTATAAAGGATAAGACGGCTTTTGGATATGTTGCAAAATATTTTGAAGAGCGTAATATAAATGTGAACAAATTTGAACTTGACAGGCTTACATCCTGCTGTGAAGGAGTGCGTAAGACATCTGGCCAGCATCCCGGAGGGATAATAATAGTTCCCGAAGGACATGAAATATATGAATTCTGCCCCGTACAGCATCCGGCGAATGATGTCAAATCGGATATAATAACGACACATTTCGACTATCATTCGATAGATCAGAATCTGCTAAAGCTGGATATACTGGGACATGACGCACCATCTATGATAAGGCAGCTCCAGGATATGACAGGCGTGGATCCGCTGAAGGTTCCGATAAAAGACGATAAGGTGATGTCTATATTCAACGGTACAGGAGGTCTTGATATAAAGAATCCGGATTATAAATTCACTCACGGCAGCTATGGGATCCCTGAATTCGGCACTAAATTTGTGAGACAGATGCTGGATGATACAAAACCGGAACATTTTGCAGATCTTGTACGTATTTCGGGTTTTTCTCACGGTACCGATGTGTGGCTCGGCAATGCACAGGAATTGATAACCAGCGGTACGGCCACCATGAAAGACGCCATATCGACACGAGATGATATAATGAATTATCTGAGACTGAAAGGCGTTCCAAATAAGGACGCTTTTACGATAATGGAAAAGGTGCGTAAGGGAAAGGGGCTTACGGAAGATCAGGAACAGCTGATGAGAGAAAACAATGTCCCTGAATGGTACATAGAATCATGTAAAAAGATCAAGTATATGTTTCCACGCGCTCATGCTGTTGCATACGTGATGATGTCCAACAGGATAGCATATTATAAGGTTTACTATCCTGTGGAGTTTTATGCAGTGTATTTTACAGCTAAAGTGGCATATTTTGATGAAAAGGTCATTCTTAAGGGAACCGCAGCTATAGAAAACAGGATGGATGAAATAATCAGAAAAGGTAAGGATGCTTCAAAGAAAGAGGAAGATGAGCTCCCTGTACTTGAAGTTGCATATGAGATGTGCTCGAGAGGGTATGAATTTGCGCCAGCTAAGCTGGGAGTATCAGACAGCCTGAAATTCCTGTCATATGAGGGAAAAGTGCTTCTTCCGTTCGTTGCGATAACCGGTGTAGGCGAAGGTGCCGCTACCGTTTTCGAGGAGGAATATAGGAAAAGACCATATGAAACAATTGAAGACGTAAGTGACAGGGGCCGAATAAATAAAACTGCCCTTGAAGAGATGAGAAAGCACGGGCTCTTTGACGGGTTGCCTGAAACAGCCCAGATAAGTATGTTCGGATAATTATAATGATATATGCCGATGCCTGAAAATACAGATCGCGGCATATATCATTTTATTTTATTTTATGGTATGATCATGTATATACGATATAATCTTTTTTTCTTGGCGCCGCGGTCGGGTATGGCTCGGATGCGTATCCCAGGATACAGTGGCCGATACCTTCATAATCACCTGAAATTCCAAGCTCCTTAAGGATGTTTTTGCCCTCCTGCGATTCAAATTCTTCTTTGGCACGATGTATCCAGCAGCTGCCTAGACCTTCGCTGTGAGCTGCCAGCATCAGATTTGCCATTACAAGACTTCCGTCGTAGATACGGGTGGAAGAGTTTTTGTCTGCCAGCACGACGATAACAACAGGTGCACCATAAAAAGGATCGGAATCCGTACCCATTATATCCGCATTCATTCTGGAGAGCCTGTCTCGAAGCTTCCGGTCAGTAACGGCGATAACTAAAGGTGATTGCCGTCCCATACCTGAAGCAGCATAAGTTCCGGCTTCACATATTCTTTCAAGCACATCATAGGGGATCATATCAGATCTGTATTTTCGTATACTTCTTCTTGTTTTGATATTCTCTATTATATTATTCATTTATGCCCTCCATTTACGGTATAATTATAATACGGAAGATCAAAAATCACAAGAAAGGCATAACATGTAAAAAAGGACTGTGTATGCAGTAATTAATCCTTGAAATTACAATGACTATATGATATGATATCAATATCAGAACTAATCAGTTTAGTAAGAGTGGGCGAATACCCACTCTTTACTTTTGCGATTCGGTATAAAAATATATATTCAGCAGCTTATTCGAAAGAGAGTGTTTTATGGCAAAGAAAAAAATCACAGAAGCAGTTGAAGAACTGCTTGACGGATTTCTGACAGACGAGGGGTATGAATTATACAGTTCTGAGTTTGTCAAGGAAGGCAGAGATTGGTTTTTGAGAGTGTATGTGGAAAAGGCAGATCATGATCAGTATATTGGTACTGATGATTGTGAGAAAGTCAGCAGGTTTTTAAGTGAAAAACTGGATGAAGAGGATCTTATAGAACAGAATTATTATCTTGAGGTTTCTTCTCCGGGACTGGACAGAGAGCTTTTGAAACCTGAACATTATGAAAGATACTCTGGACATGAAGTGGAAATAAAGCTGTACGTAAGCATAGACGGTGTAAAGAAGATCCATGGAGTGCTGGAAAATATATCAGGAGATAATATAACAGTCATAGATGATAATGAAAGAATATGGGAACTGAATCTGTCAGAAATCGCAAAAGCGAACCTGGCTGTTGTTTTTTAAACAGGAGGATATTAAAGATGAATAAAGAATTTATAAATGCTATAGATGATTTAGTGAAGGAAAAGGGAATATCTAAAGATGTTCTTATAGAAGCCATAGAATCTGCACTGGTTTCGGCATACAAAAAAAATTATGGCACATCTCAGAATGTGAGAGTCAGCATAGACCGTGATAATGGAGATGTGGATGTATTGATGAGGCGTGACGTAGTTGAAGAAGTGAATGATGAATTTACTGAAATATCATTGGAGGAAGCTCTTGACATAGATCCCAGATATCAGGTAGGTGATGTAGTTGAATATCAGGTGACCCCTAGGGATTTCGGAAGGATAGCCGCTCAGACAGCCAAGCAGGTCGTAGTGCAGAGAATAAGAGAAGCGGAAAGAGGTATGATATTTGATAATTACATTAATCGGCAGGGGGATCTCATAACCGGTGTGGTGCAGAGGATAAACAATGAGACTATTTTCGTAAACATGGGAAATACTGAAGGAATCCTGATAGCAAGTGAACGTGCTGCCGGAGAACGTTACAGAGTGAATGACAGGATAAAAGCTTATATAATGGATGTGAGAAAAAGTACCAAAGGGCCTCAGATATTCCTTTCAAGAACTCATCCAGGGTTTGTGGAAAAATTGTTTGAGCTGGAAGTTCCTGAGATCGAAGACGGGACAGTTGTTATAAAAAGCATAGCAAGAGAAGCAGGATCAAGAACTAAGATAGCGGTATATACAGATGATGAAAATGTGGATCCTGTAGGGGCATGTGTAGGAACAGGCGGCTCACGTGTAAAGAATATAGTAGATGAGCTTTTTGGTGAAAAAATAGATATAACGACATGGGATGATGATCCTAAGGTACTGATTAAAAATGTACTAAGTCCCGCTAAGGTAGAGGAAGTAATAATAGGTGATGAAGAAAAGTCTGCTACGGTCGTGGTACCGGATTATCAACTGTCCCTTGCAATAGGCAAAGAAGGTCAGAACGTAAGGCTCGCAGCGAAGCTGTGCGGGTGGAAAATAGATATAAAAAGCCATACTCAGTACTTTGGAGTACCGGAAAATGATGATATCCAGGAAGGTATCGTTGAGTTGGAAGAAGACGGGAGCGATGAGTTTGAAGAATAAAAAAGTACCGATGAGGCGATGTGTAGGATGCATGGAATCAAAACCTAAAAACAGTCTGGTGAGAATAACATGCTATGAAGGAAGTATAAGCGTGGATCCGACAGGCAAGGCAAAGGGCAGAGGCGTATATATATGTCCTGACAGGAATTGTATGGAAAAAGCAAGGAAGAAAAGAGCATTGCAAAGAAACTTTGGAATAGAGGTTTCTGACAGTGATATGGATAACATATTCATGGAGCTTGCAGGATATGAAAAAGAAAGTGATTAGTTATCTTGGGTTTGCAAAAAAATCAGGAAATCTTATATCAGGAGTGAACACCTGTATATTTGCACTGGCTAAAGGGAAAGTAAAACTCATTATAATTGCAGAAGACATCTCGGCAAACAGTGAAAAAAAGATAATCAAGGAAATAAGAAAACATGGAGTTGAATATATAAAATACGGATTCAGCGACGAACTTTCGCATGCTGTAGGAACTTCCGGCAGAAGCGTTTTCGCGGTATGCGATGATAATTTCAAGAAAGTTATTTTGAATGAGATAAACAGGGGAGCAGAGTAAAGGAGGAAATGTGTATGAAAATAAAGGAGCTGGCAGCAGAACTCAGCCTGACCGGTAAAGAAGTGCTCGAGAAAGCAAAGGCTATGGGCATAAATGTATCAAAGTTGAGTGACGAACTTTCTGATATAGATACTACCGCTGTAAGGAACACCATCATGAGAAGCGGTACACATACCGAAACCAAGGTGGTACGGGTCAAAGCCAAGAAAACTGAAAATGAAAAGAAAGAAGGGGAGCCTAAGGTTACGGTGAAGGCTGCCAATGTTAAACTTCCTGAAATCAAGAAAACAAATAAAACAACAGTTAAATCCTCCGCCAAATCAGCTGCATCAAAACCGCCTGTAGGCAGGCCGATAGTGTCAAAGGAAGTAGAGGGGAGACCTAAGCCGCCTGTAGGCAAACCTGTTGTATCTAAAGAGATGTTGGAAAAAAGGATAGCTAAAGAAGATAAGGAAAAGGTAAAGCAGGAAAAAGCTCAGAATGATAAAATAACTGAAGAAAAGAAGATCGAACCTGCTAAAACAGTATCAAGAGCAGCTGAAGGTGAAGTCAGAAAAACGGAAGCTCCGAGAAGACAGAGCCGGCTAAAGGTAATAAAAAGAGCAGAGGATGTGAGACGTGAGGAAGCCGAAGCTGCTGAAAAACGCAAGGCTGAGAGGAGAGAGGCTGAAAAAAGGGAGGCTGAAAAGAAGGCTTCGCATGGCTCGGATGAAAGGAAACGTTCATCCGACAGAAAACCGTCTGATAAAAAATCATCTGAAAGGACATCGGGGAAGCATAGCGATCGGAAGGCTGACAGAGGAGAAAAACCTGAAAAGATACAGAGGACAGCTTCACGAAAGAATGAAGGAACGGACGAAGTGATTTCTGCTAAGCCGGGAACTCATCGATCCGATAAGAAGAATAAGGATAAAAACAGGGAGCACGATAAGTTTTCCAAGCTTGAAAGAGGAGGAAACGGCAAGAAAGGCAGCAAGCCTCAGAGCAAATCTCTTGAAAAGCAAGTCAGAAACAAGAAACGGCCTAAACCTAAAACTGCTCCGGAACCGGAAATAGAAGCAGTTGAATTGCCGGTAGGCACAGTTATGATCAATGTGCCTATTACTGTTGCTGGTTTTGCAGAACAGACAAAGACAACAGTATCCCAGATAATAATGACTTTGATGAAAATGGGCGTGATGGCCAATGTGAATCAGAATCTTGATGAAGATACGGTAGTCCTGCTCGCAGAAGAGATGGGAATACAGGTAGCTATAGGAAACGTAAAGGAGGAAAGCGAGGAAGAAGGTATAGAAAACTTCCAAGACAGGGAGGAAGACCTCAAGCCTAGGGCTCCGATCATCACTGTAATGGGTCATGTAGACCATGGTAAAACGTCACTTCTGGACGCTATAAGAAAGACTAATGTGACAGCTCAGGAATCAGGCGGTATAACACAGCATATCGGAGCATCTGAAGTCGAGATAAACGGACAGAAAATAGTATTTCTGGATACTCCGGGGCATGAAGCTTTCACTGCGATGAGAGCAAGAGGTGCTCACGCTACAGATATAGCTGTGCTGGTCGTGGCGGCCGATGACAGTGTAAAGCCTCAGACAGTAGAGTCGATAAGCCATGCAAAAGCGGCAGGTGTTCCTATAATAGTAGCTATAAACAAGATGGATAAACCAGGTGCAAATCCGGAAGTGGTAAAAGCAGATCTGGCAAATAACGGAGTGCTTGTTGAAGACTGGGGCGGTGATGTCATAAGCGTACCTGTATCAGCAAAGACCGGGGAAGGTATCGTAAACCTTCTTGAAATGATACTTCTGCAGGCAGAGGTGCTGGAACTGAAGGCAAATCCTGACAGGCTGGCGCTGGGAACAGTGCTTGAAGCAAGACTTGACAAGGCAAAGGGTCCTGTTGCAAGCCTGCTGGTGCTCAATGGCACTTTGAAATCAGGCATGAGTATAGTGGCAGGAACGTGCTCCGGAAAGATCAGACTCATGACGAATCATAAGGGCGACAAGCTGAGAAGTGCAGGCCCGGCAACGGCAGTAGAGGTCCTTGGCCTTACGGATGTGCCGCATGCGGGTGATGTTTTCAATGCTGTGAAAGATGACAGGATAGCCAGAGAAATAGCTGAGAATAGGCAGCGTAAGCTGAGGGAAGAAGTCCTTGCCAGAAATTCCAGCACAACTCTGGAAGAATTGTTCAGTCAGATACAGGAAGGTGAAGTAAAGGAACTGAATCTTATAATAAAGGGAGATGTACAGGGCTCTGTTGGAGCGATCGTAACATCGCTTGAAAAGCTTTCCACTGATGAAGTTAAGGTGAAAATAGTCCATACAGGAGTTGGAGCAGTCACCGAGTCGGATATAATGCTGGCAGGGACATCTGATTCGGTAATAATAGGCTTTAATGTAAGACCTAGTGCTGCAGTCAGCAGTATAGCCGAACGTGAAGGAGTGCAGATAAGAACATACAGAGTAATATATGACATCATAGATGATGTGGAAAATGCCATAAAAGGTATGCTTGATCCTGAATTTAAGGAAGTTGTTCTGGGAACAGTAGAAATAAGAGACACCTTCAAGGTTCCGGGCGTAGGCATTGTAGGAGGAGCTTATGTTACAGACGGTAAGGTCGTCCGCAATGAACAGATACGTCTTGTAAGAGATGGTATAGTCATACATGAAGGAAAGATATCATCCCTTAAGAGGTTCAAAGACGATGCAAAAGAGGTTGCCCAAGGGTACGAATGCGGTATAGGTATAGAGAATTACAATGATATCAAGGAAGGCGACATAATAGAATGCTTCACTATGGAAGAAATAGAAAGAAATTAGGAGGCCTGATATGGTCAGGGAACACAGACGTGAAAGACTCGGAGAAGAGATAAAGAAAATAATAAGTGAAATGCTGCTAAGGGAGCTAAAAGATCCGAGATTGTCTGCTATGATCAGCATAACTGCCGTAGAGGTGACAAGCGACGGAAGTTATGCTACAGTATATCTTTCGGTACTGGGTCTGAGTTCGGAAGAGGCTGATGCTGAAAGACAGCAGAAGGATGTGCTTGATGCTATGAGGAATGCCGCAGGATTCATCCGAAGGGAAATAGGTCAGCGGATAAAGCTCAGACATGTGCCGGAACTTATTTTCAAGATAGACAAATCTATGGAATACGGCAGACGCATATCAAAGATAATAGATGAACTTGACATAAAGTGATTTCAAGGAAAGGAAAAAGCAGTATATATGATCAGCAACACTTCACTTAAAGATATAGGCGTAATGCTGAACAATGCCGCATCCATACTGATATTTCCTCATGTGAGTCCAGATGGTGATGCCATAGGGTCATGTGCGGCTCTTTGCCGTGCAATGAGAAGCACAGGCAAAAATGCATGGGTGCTGCTGGATGATGAAATACCGGGATATCTCCGGTTTATGGATACGCAATATTTTACTGATAATGCAGATTGTGTAGAAGCACCGGATATATGTATATGTGTGGACTGCAGTGAAGAAAGTCGTTTTATAAAACGTTCAGATAAGTTCAATACCGGAAGATTCAGGATCTGCATAGATCATCATGAGGCTTCCGAAGGTCTGGGAGATTATTATTATATCGATGAAAGAGAAGCTGCCGCTTCACAGATAATATACAAATTACTTGTGGCAATGGATGTAACTATTGACAGCAAAATCGCGGAATCTCTATATGTGGGTATAAATACGGATACAGGGAGTTTCCAGTATTCAAACACCACTGCAGAGACGCACAGGATAGTGTCAGATCTGCTTGAGACAGGTATAGATCATTCTGCTATAGCAGTACTGCTTTATCATAATATAAGTCTTAGAAAACTGAGACTTCAAAGCGAGATAATAAAATGTATGGAAGTTATAGCCAATGGTAAGGCTGCTGTTTCATATGTGACTAAGGAAATGCTTGATCTTTGCGATGCTGAAGCAGATGACAGCGAAGGAGCTGTGGACATATTGAGAAACATAGAAGGGATAGAGCTGGCAGCGTTTTTGAAGGAAAAGGACGGGGGCATAAAAGTCAGCATGAGGGCGAAATCATATGGTGTTGTAAACGTTATAGCCATGAAGTTCGGAGGAGGAGGTCATGCCAAGGCGGCAGGATGTACTCTGGACATGTCGATGGAGAAAGCTTTGGAAACGATTAAAAATGAATTGAACAGTTACTGGGAGAGTAGATGAAGGAAGGTATATTGATATTGAATAAGCCGCAGAACTGGACTTCTCATGATTGTGTGGCAGTATGCCGAAGGGTCACCGGTATCAGGAAAACAGGTCACGGAGGGACTCTTGATCCTATGGCCGAAGGCCTTCTGTCGGTTTTTCTCGGTAAGGCGGCAAAAATAATAGAATATCTCGACGCTGATTATAAAACATACAGGTGTACAGCAAGCCTCGGTATGGTAACGGATACTCAGGACATATGGGGAACGGTCATTGAAAGAAAAAGTATAACCGGGATTACGGAGCGCGATATAGAAAAAGCTGTTTCGAACTTTAAAGGAGAAATAATCCAGACACCCCCGATATATTCTGCAGTAAGGGTAAACGGTAAGAGACTTTATGAGTATGCACGGCGTGGACAGGAAGTGGACATAAAGCCGAGAAAAGTTCGAATACGTAATATAGATATAATAGAAACGGATATTTCATCAGGCACAGTTTCATTTGATGTAACATGTTCAAAGGGTACATATATAAGGAGTATATGCAGTGATCTTGGAAAAATGCTGGGGTGCGGAGGTGTCATGACGTCTCTGACAAGAACGGCAAGCGGCATTTTTACTCTGGAGAAAGCAGTATCGCCTGATGAACTGAAAGAGATGAGTCTGAAAGAGGTTGAAAATCTTCTTATCAGAGTCGATAAACCTCTGGGGAATTTAGGAAAAATTCAGATCCAGCCTGACAGAGCCAGATATTTTCGCAGCGGCAACAGCATAAGATGGGATCATACAAAAATTCTGAAGAAACCTGCCGAAAATAGTGATGGCAGATATAACAGCAGAGGCAGGTCATATGACAGCCTGTATACTGTTTATGAGGCAGGATCCGGAATATTCCTGGGAATAGGATATCATAGTGTCACAGACAATATGCTAAAGGCCGATAAGATATTGGTGTAACAAATTTTTGAAAGGCAAATGACATGAAGATTTTCAATTCGCTTAACGAAATATATGATATAGAACCTACTGTAGTGGCTCTTGGAAATTTTGATGGAGTTCATAAAGGTCATCAGCAGATAATACAAAGAACTGTAAAGAGTGCAGAAGCTGCAGGGCTTATGAGTGCTGTTTTTACTTTTTCAAATCATACAAGGACTCTTTTAAAAGAACTGCCTGCTGTGAAAAATATACTGTACCCTGAAGAAAAGGCTGAAATAATGGAAGAGATGGGCATAGACTATATGTTCAATATACCGTTTACTCATGAAATCCTGAACATGTCTCCGGAGACTTTCGTCGAGGATATCCTGGTGGACAAATTTAAAATAAGGGAAGCATACTGCGGATTCAACTACAGTTTCGGGTATAAGGCGGCCGGAACTCCTGAGGTGCTTATGCATGAGGGTCTTAAACATGGATTCGGAATACATGTGCAGGAGCCATATAAGATAGACGGTATAGTCGTAAGCAGCACTTATATAAGAAAGCTTATAGAGGAAGGTCGCATGGAGGAATGTGCCAGGTTCATGGGAAGGATGTATTCCATAGGCGGAGAAGTCGTGGTAGGCAATAAGCTGGGGCGAACGATAGGATTCCCTACTTCCAATGTGATGATAGATGAAACAATGGCGACTCCTCCAAATGGGGTATATATAACATATTGCATATATAACGGCATAAGATATCCCAGTGTCACCAATGTAGGGGTAAAACCTACAATAGGCACGTATAATAAGAATGTGGAAACACATATATTTAATTTTGACAGCGAACTTTACGGTAAAAACATAAAAGTGGAGTTCATAAAACGTACAAGAGCGGAAAAGAAATTCTCCGGAGTGGAAGAACTGAGCAGACAGATCCAGAGTGACTGCATAATGGCAAAAGCATATCATAGAGAAAAAGGATTGCTTTAATAAAAAAGTACTGGGCAATTCAGAAAAAAAGTAATATAATAAATATTGTATGAATACGGGATGTGGCTCAGCTTGGTAGAGCGTTGCGTTCGGGACGCAAAGGCCGCAGGTTCGAATCCTGTCATCCCGACCATATAAAACAAAAAATCCCTTGAAATTATAATGCTTCAGGGGATTTTTGTTCTAAATTGTGAACATTAAAATTTATTATAGAAAGCACTGAAGGATCAATTCATATCCGAATACAAAAGCTTTGCTGCTTATAATCAATGATTTTTTAGAGGAGGCGTATGAATGTCTTACAGAAAGTATTTATATAAAAAGATGGAAGGGTGGAAGCCCTACCATCTTTTTTTGGAAAATTACTCTGTTTCTTTGTAAGCATTTTTAGAAGTTGAGCACCATCCACGGATTATTCCGCCTACGAACATTATAAGAGCCATTCCAAGCCATACATAAGTATATGATCCTGTAGTATCAAAGATGGTTCCTGCGACTGTTGCGCCAAAACTTCCGCCAAGACATGTGCATGCACTTAACCAAGCGAAAAACTGCCCTACATAACGTTCACCAAACATATGAGTCATTACCCAAGGAGGAACGAGAAGAACACTATTTGCTCCAAAACCATATGCTATAATACTTAAAATTACCAAGAGGACTCCATAAGAAGCTAGCATCATGGATAAGAATGCACATACATAAATCATTACTACAAGCGGTGCTATTATCCGAACTCCCCATTTGTCAATAGAACGTCCCACTACTACACTGCCGATAAACAGCAACCCAGATGCCAGTGAAATAAGTGCCGCTGCAATTGTAGGAGAATACCCTTCTACTATTAGAGCTGATTGCGCTTGTGTGAGGAATGAGGAACTGGCTAAAGTTATAATTGTTGCGCTAAATAAGAAAATCCATACTTTTGGACCCTTAGCAGCTTCTCTAAAGGTCATGCCGGATTGATTAACTTCCACAGTGTTTTCTGTATCAACGCCCATACGCTCTGTATTCTTTTGCTCCGGACTCCATACGTAAAGGATCATAGTTGCTGGTACGGCTATGCATATAATTCCAATTGCTATGGCAATATATCCGTAATTCCAACCGATTTTATATACTATCTGATTTAATACGTTTATAAGTAACAGGGCTCCTACAGACGGTCCTAAAGTTGCAATGCTAAGCGCAAACGCTCTTGCTTTGCTTCCAAACCAATTAGCTACCAGGATTTCTGAAGGAGTTATCGTCATACACATAAAACCTATGCCCATTGGGATAGATAAAAGATAGAATTGCCAAATCTCCGTACTGAAGGCAAACCCAAGAAAAGAAATACCAGTTAAAATTCCGCTTATTATCATAATTCTTTTTAGATTTTTTTCTGTCATTTTATTTTGAAGGACAAGAAGAGCCCCAAGTCCTGCAAAGGACATAATTGTTATATACAGACCGAACTCGCCCATTCCAAAACCAAGTGATTCAGTTACCGGCAGCATGAACGTTCCTGCACATGATATTCCGGTAGCATAAACAAAAGTTGTGTTTAGTAGACACATAAAAACAATAACCCATCCGTAAAATATTTTTCCGTTTTTATCACGCAGAGTGACAGTGCGTTCTTTTTTCATCACATATACCTCCTCGCATTATTGCTTTTCATGAACATTGCAATAATTGCATTTAACAAGTTCCCCATACGTGTGTGGCATACGGTCTTTAAGAAGATTTGACATCATCATAGATTTAACCCTTGCATCTATGACACCCTTCTGTATGTCAATATCGGCAAGTGCGATACCTTCATTGTAATCTGTTTCGGCAAGAAGCGTTCCGTCCGGAGCTGTTATTCTACTGTGTCCGGCACAAAAGCTTCCCGGGTGTATTTCACCGCATGTAGTTGATGTAGCCAGGTATACCTGGTTTTCCACTGCTCTGGCACTGTTGAAAATATTATATATGTTTAACTGATCATCAACTTCACCTGTTCCTTTTGGCCAGCCTGTTGCGCATATGATAAGCTCAGCACCTTTCAATGCCAGCATACGCGCTGTTTCCGGATATGAAAGGTCAAAGCAGATCATCAATCCGATTTTGCCCAGCTTTGTGTCAAATACCTTTACTTCATTTCCAGGGAATACATATAGCCTTTCTGTTAAAGGCAAGTGTATCTTACGATACGAACCCACATATCCTTCGGGTCCTACTAGTACCATGGTGTTGTATAATATATCTATTTGGTTTTTATCTTTTTCAACCATGGTCCATGCTATATACATATCTTTTTCTTTAGCTTTTTGTATCATCCTCTGTGTGCTGCTTCCTTCCGGCACATATTCTGCGACAGAATGGTAATACTCCAGTTCTAAGGGATCTACTATTGTCATATCCACCACACCCTGTAGGGAATATTCGGGAAATACAATCAGATCTGTATTTTTTTCCGCCGCCTGATCAATATAGTGTTCAAACATCTTTAAATTTTCTTCTGTATTCTCTACGGTTGTGAGAGATACGCATGCAACTACAGCCATATTATTCTCCTTTCATTTCAAATAACGATTTACTTTTTTATAATTATCTGCCACAAATCTTTGTTAGACAATAAGAGCTTATTGCCAAATAAATTCACTTTATATATAATGTTTGTGAATAATTGTGAATATTTAGATTTGAATTAAGGCCAAATGATTGTAAAAATTTATATGATATAAACATACAAGGGAGATTATAATGGCTTTTAGTGAAAGAGATTGGCGTTTACTTGAACAGATTATTTTTGACATACACTCTGCATCTGATCAAAATTCTGTGCGTATGATTTTATTAGATAATTTAAAAGAATTGATACCATATGAAAAAGCGACTTTCTATTTATCTAGAGACTATAAGTCGGCGCATTTTGATCACGATCCTGTTGCTATAGGGTTTAATGACACCGAAATCACTGAGTATCATCAGAAATATGAAAATATTGATCTTAATAATTGGATGTTTTCGACTGTACATAATGACGTGTATATTCTATCTGAATTATACTCAGCAGAAGAGCTTGAAAATGATATTTTTTTTCAACAGGCATTAAAGAAAAAAGATATAGAATATGCAGTTTACATGCCACTTTCTTATGAAAAAAATATTTTGGGAATAGTTTCATTATACAGATCAAAAAAAAATCCGGATTTTTCGATTCATGACAAGGAGTGCTTGCGTATTCTTAAGAGACATTTGACTATTTTTTTAAAAAAGGCTTATTTTGATCAACAGGACACTAATTTTAGCAAACAAAATCTTATAATATTATCTAAAATGCACGAGCTTACCCCTAGAGAAACTGAGATATTTATGCTTCTGGCAGAAGGAAAGGAAATAGCATTTATTTCAGAAAAACTTTTTATATCTGATAATACCATGCGAAAGCATCTTTCTAATATCTATAAAAAAATGGGAGTGAAAAAGAGAAGTCAATTAAACGAGTTTATATTTTTAAAAGATTATTATTAATTATTTAATTTCCCGAAGTTCTAATGTAGAAGATAATATGAATAGCCTATAAAAATGCCTTAACGCATAAAATTTAAGATACCGCCGTAAACAACGGCGGTATCTTAAATTTTATTAAATAAGGTTATTCTCAAACTGCATTATGTTGTCTGGCTTTTCATAAACGGCAGTTTTGAAATGACACGATTCCATACGAGAGGTATAAGAACAAGATGTATCGGCAGCATAACCACACATTTGAATACCCTCGTAGGAAGCAATGCTATGAACCCGTCTCCCATCAGTATGGAAAGCCAGAGTGTGTCAAGCAGAAGATTGAAACACAGGATGATCATAAGGCTGGCCGGCAGGACTCTTTTCCATGTGACTTCCCTGTTATGAAGGAAGAGGCCGAATGTGAACCCTGTAAGGAATGCCGTAAGAGTGAAGCCAGGGAAAAATACACCTGTAGGGAATATCATCATTCCCAGAATGTCTCCGGCAGCATATCCGACTGCAGCCCACCATGGTCCCAGCATTATCCCCATCATGGCGACGGGCAGAAATCCGAATCCAATACGCAGTATAGGTGTATTGATGGAGCAGAATCTTGTAAGGATTATCTCCAGTGCTACCAGTAAAGCCAGAATGACCAGTTTAGTCGTAGCAGATCTTTTTTCCATTAAAAAAACTCCTTTCCTCAATAGTCGTAGATTAACTACACTAAAGAGTGAGAGAAGTTTTCACTTATTTCCTTGGTGTAGTAGCGGACGCGATATTGCACCGCAGCAAAGCCTTCGTTCATAAGCAACATCCCATCTTATGACACTTGACGCACAATATCTACTCTACGCATTCAAATTTTAACATATAAACTGAAGATATGCAATGAATTTATGAGCTTAAAAAATATTGCCGGGATTCGGAAGCTCATTTTCATGGAGAAAATCAAACCTGTACTGAAGGTAAGCTGCTTCAGCTGCCGCATTTCCTGCATCATGCATCTTTATATAATAATATGCTTTGGAAACATAGCTGTCCACTTCGTTGACCGATTCTGTATCGATGAAGAATGCGGATGTTTTTTTATACCTGTCCCAGTCTTTTGCAATAAAATCAAAGCGTGTTTCTGCAGTATCCCAGTCATTGTTTTCTATTGCAGGCAGAATCTCACGGGAGATTATGGATTTATAGCTGTTCACCGTTTCAG
Organism: uncultured Eubacterium sp.; assembly: GCA_937966095.1. Taxonomy (GTDB): domain Bacteria; phylum Bacillota; class Clostridia; order Peptostreptococcales; family Anaerovoracaceae; genus Lentihominibacter. The sequence continues at coordinate 914 of CALCKF010000010.1, read as the reverse complement.
TAGCGAATCTGTCGTATATACCCCATGGTATGAAAAGTATAAGCATACAGATCACGGAAATTATCAGATCTCTCACTTGTGTACCTCCCGTGCCTTTGAATTTTCTCTGTCTGAGAGAAATACATGGAGCTTTGAGCTCTCGTCACAGAATGCCAGGAATACGCGGGACGGGTCATCTATGCCCATATCTTTAAGAGATGATTCCAGTTTTTCTGTATCCCAGCCTGAATTATAGATATTTTTTCTGTAAATGATACCGTCTGATATAAATACCACCGGCATTATTTGCTGGCTTTTGTCAATAGACATATCTTCCGCAGTCAAAGGTTTATTTTTCGCTTTCGGTATTATAGAAAGGTCACCGTTGGCTTCCATTACAGCGAAGTCCACTTCGGATATAGATGGAGAACCTCCTATCCTCAGCTGCTCCATAAGATCGTTTATCGTTATTCTTAATGCCTTAAGTTCTTTCTGGTTAATATCTCCGTTTTCTATAAGCACACTGGGCTTCCCGCCGAAGAAATTTTTGAACTTCTCATTTTTAAGAGAAAGAAATGAGATAAGGACCTGAAGAAAAAGCAACGTGAAGATGGCGGATACTCCTGTTATCATTGAAACGTCAGGTGATTCTATGGGTATCGAAGCAAGTTCAGCAATCATGAAAACTACGATGAGCTGGAATGGTGACATTTTTGACAGCTCACCTTTACCCATTATCCGTATGACGAATAAAACCAGAAGATACATGATTACTGTTCTTATGAGAACTATGGTCAAGATTTTCACCTCCTGCTAAATATATTTTATTGTTTACAGTTTGCGGCTTTGATATACTTTTCCGGTAATATAAAATAAAAATATAATCCCAAGAAAAAAGGTATAAAAAAGATATTGACAAGAGGGAAGAAGTCTGA
>CALCKF010000009.1 GCA_937966095.1 uncultured Eubacterium sp. | reverse complement strand
GCAAAAACGATAATTGTTGTTTTGCGGTTTTTATTATATTCTGCTGTTTCAGAGCACTTTCAGATTTTTGAGAGAAAGATCCAGGATCGGTGCCGAGTGGGTCAAGGCTCCACTTGAAATATAGTCAACGCCTATATCAGCAAGACGATTCAGGTTTTCCAAAGTGACATTTCCAGAGCATTCTGTCTTTGCTTTTCCTTTTGCCATTTCAACAGCTTTTCTCATATCATCATCTGACATATTGTCCAGCATTATGATATCGGCACCGGCATCCAGTGCTTCCTTCAGCATATGGAGGTTCTCTACCTCAACTTCTATTTTTCTTACAAATGATGAATATTCTCTGGCCAGCCTAACAGCCTCGGATATACTTCCCGCTGCATTTATATGATTATCTTTCAGCATGATTCCGTCCGAAAGGTTATATCGGTGATTATGGCCGCCTCCTACCTTTACAGCGTATTTTTCAAATATCCTCATGTTAGGAGTCGTTTTTCGTGTATCCAGCAGTTTTGTATCGCTACCTGAAAGTATATCAGCCATAGAGCGTGTATAGGTCGCTATACCACTCATGCGCTGAAGAAAATTAAGGGCAGTGCGTTCTCCGGACAGTATAGCTTTGACATCACCGTTTACTGTTGCAACAAGCTGTCCCGTGTGGATTCTGTTTCCGTCACAGACGTATCTATCTACCGTGATATCATCATCAAGGATTGTAAATACCCTTTCAAATATATCGAGACCGGCTATGACACCGTCTTCTTTGCATATAAGCTCAGCTGATCCTTTCCTGCTTTGCGGCATTACGGCATTTGTAGATATATCTTCTGAAGATATATCTTCTCTAAGTGCCATCAATATCAGATCATCGATATTCACTTTCATTGTTATATCATTCATCATGCAGGCTCCTTTTTATCTTTGAGTATGGCTTCCAGTATCTGATTTTTGTTTTGCTCCATATATTTTTCTGTATCATCGTATTCTTTCGGATCGAATGAATATATATGAGACAGTTCCTCCAGTGTAAGATTCAGAAATTTCCCGAACCTGGCCGAATCACAGTGTCCGTTTTCGTGATATTCCGATATATGTCTGGCTGCACTTCTGGCAAATACCAGACTCTCCAGCAGTGAATTGCTCGCGAGTCTGTTAGCACCATGAACTCCGTTGCAGCAGGTTTCACCGGAAGCATAAAGATGTCCCATAGATGTGTGACTGTTAAGATCGACATCTACGCCGCCCATGAAATAATGCTGAGCAGGAACTACAGGTATCCATTCACGTGTTATATCATACCCGTGCTGCAGACATTTTTCGTATATGTTTGGAAATCTTTTCTTTATATCCAGATCCCTGATGGTTAAAAATGAAAGCCAGACATGATCAGTGCCATCTTTTTCCATCTGATCAGTGATTGCTTTTGATACGACATCTCGAGGCAGCAGCTCGTTGACAAATCTGTTGCCGTTCTTATCATACAGCTGTGCTCCTTCTCCTCGAACGGATTCCGATATGAGAAATTTTCTTTCGTCTGTTTTTGAAAAAAGAGCTGTAGGATGTATCTGTATATAGCTTATATTTTTCAATTTTATATCATGCTTCAGTGAAATTGCCAGAGCATCTCCGGTAAGATGTGAAAAATTGGTGGAATTGCTGTATATACCGCCTATACCGCCGCAGGCCCACATTACATTATCTGCAAAAACAGCCTCTATATTACAGCCGTCACGCTTCATAAGCACGCCGTCACATATGTTCTCTCTGCATAAAATATCCAGCATGGTAGCATGGGTCAATATTGTTATATTACGTCTTTTTTTTACATGAGAAAGAAGCTTTCCGGTGATCTCCTGACCTGTAATATCATCATGATAAAGTATCCTGCTTGTGGAGTGCGCCCCTTCTCTGGTGAAGACAAGATGTCCTGAATCTTTCTCGAATTCGACTCCGTATCGTATCAGCTCGTCGATTATGCTGCGTGAATTCCTTATCATGAAGCTTACTGATTCTGCATTGTTTTCATAATGTCCTGCGCGCATGGTATCTTCAAAGAAACTGTCATAGTCATCATCATCTTTTAAAACACAGATGCCTCCCTGGGCGAGAAAAGAATCGCTTTCCTCCAGATCGCTTTTTGTGATCAGAAGTATTTCCATATCGGAAGGGAGATGCAGAGCGGTAAAACATCCGGCAACTCCTGTGCCCACGATAATGGCATCATATTTGTTTTTCATGACAGATCAAACCTTCTTTCTTTATTACTTTGAAAGCTCCAGCATCCGCTTCATCGGTCTGTGAGCTTCCCTGATCAGATCTTCATCCATCATTATTTCCGGACATTCGATTTCAAGCGCTTCTAATATATTATCCAGATTGATCTTTTTCATATTGGAACAGATCTGCATATCACCTACGGTAAAGAATTTCTTATCGGGATTTCTTCTTTTAAGCTCGAAAAGAACACCTGCCTCGGTTACTATGATAAACTCGTCGCAGCTGCTGGATGTAGCAAAATCTATGATACCCGAGGTACTGCCTACATAATCGGCAAGAGAGGTAACTTCGGGCCTTGATTCCGGGTGAACCAGTACAGGGGCATTGGGATGCCTTTTTTTTTCGGCAATTATATCAGAAGAGGTTATATCATTGTGTACATAACAGTATCCGTCATTGAATATAAAATTCTTTTCAGGAAGCTGGTCTGCAATGAAGCGGGCCAGATTCTGATCCGGTATGAAGTATATATTTTTATTAGGGAGAGCTTTTACTATCTTCAGTGCATTGGATGAAGTTACACATACATCGCTTTCAGATTTAAGCTCTGCAGTTGAATTCACATAGCAGACTACGGCCACATCATCATATTTTTTCTTTATTTCCTTTATCCTTTTCACATCAGCCATATGTGCCATAGGGCAGTCTGCCCCGGCGTCAGGTATAAGTACTTTTTTACCCGGGTTGAGTATTTTTGCACTTTCACCCATAAATGAAACGCCGCAGAGGACGATGATATCAGCATCGGTTTTTGCGGCAGTTTCGCTGAGATAATAGGAATCGCCGACAAAATCCGCAATTTCCTGTACCTGATCGTCTACATAGTAATGAGCCATTATGACGGCGTTTTTTTCTTTTTTCAAATCCCGGATCCTCCGGATCTTTTCATTCATATCGATACTCCTTTAAACAAGCTGTATGTCAAATTGAATAGAGTATAACATTTTTGCGCCTGTTTAACAAGACAAATGTCTTTAATAGTGTCAAGACAGATATGGGAAGATTGTGAACAAGTGTGGAAAAGAATATGTAAATGTAAAAAAATCTTGCATATAATCTGATAAAATAGTATAATAGCAACGTTATAGGCGGGCCGTTTTTAGGTTTACAAAGATTTCTGTAAAGTCAGGAGGTGAAACGGGAATGGCACAGGTAATAGTAAGAGAAAACGAAAGCTTGGAAAGCGCTTTAAAGAGATTTAAGAGATCTTGCGCCAGAGATGGAGTAATGTCTGAACTCAGAAAGAGAGAACATTATGAAAAGCCTAGCGTAAAGAGAAAGAAAAAGTCTGAAGCTGCAAGAAAAAAGGCTAAAAAGTATTAGTGAAATCAGGACTTTAAGATTAGAGGTGTTTTGATTGACCCTGAAAGAAAGATTGGACGCTGACTTTAAGGAAGCGATGAAAAACAGGCAGAAAGTACGAAAAGATACGATAAGCTTTGTCAGAGCTGCTATAAAGCAGTTTGAGGTAGATAACAGGAAAGAAATCGACGATGCCGAAATTGCCTCCATTTTGTCCAAACAGGTCAAAATGAGAAAAGATGCACTCGCTGATTTTGAATCGGCCGGAAGGACGGACCTTATAGAAGCCTATAACGCGGAAATAGAAGTTCTTACTGAATATATGCCTAAACAGCTTACGGCAGAAGAGATAATGGACATAGTTGAGGCTACAGCAGCGGAACTGGGTATCCAGAAGGGTAGCGGGAAAGCAGCTACAGGCAAACTCATGGGCGCAACGATGCCTAAGGTAAAAGGAATTGCAGACGGCAATGATGTGAAGTCGGCAGTTGGAGATTTCCTTGGATAAAAAACATATTTTGTTACAGAACGATGTTGACATCAAAGAATGCCGACATCGTTTTTTGTTGGCTGGCAGGCTCTCTTTATTATGAGTCTGTGTCATGATATAATAGTATCTCATTACAAAGGATTTATGATTTTGATCAGGTGTAGAAATGTTTTTACCTACAGATAAAAAAGAAATGGAAGAAAGAGGCTGGAAAAACGCTGATTTTGTGCTTGTTACGGGCGATGCCTATGTAGATCATCCGTCTTTTGGCACTGCTATAATAAGCAGAGTTCTGGAATCCCATGGATTCAGAGTAGCGGTTCTTTCCCAGCCGTCATGGAAAAGTGCGGACGATTTCAGAAGGTTCGGCAGGCCAAAGCTAGGATTTCTTATAAACAGCGGTAATGTTGATTCCATGGTTAACCATTATTCTGTTTTCAAGCACAGACGGAAAAGAGATGTGTATTCCCCTGGCGGGGCTGCCGGACAAAGACCCGACAGAGCTGTGATAGTATATAGCAACAGAGCGCGCGAAGCATATAAAGGAGTTCCTATCATAATAGGAGGCCTTGAGGCAAGCCTGAGACGACTGGGACATTACGATTACTGGGATGACAGAGTAAGACGGTCTATATTGCTTGATTCGAGAGCTGACCTTCTTGTATATGGAATGGGCGAGAAGGCTATTGTGGAAATAGCCGAGGCACTTGAAGCGGGAATAGAAATCGATGATATAACATGGATAAGAGGTACATGTAAAGTTGTCAAGGATCCATATATCCACAAGGATGATATTGTTTTGCCGGATTATGAGCAGATAGCATCATCAAAAGAGGCGTACTGCCGTAGCTTTGCAAAGCAATACAGGAGCAATGATCCTATTTCAGGAAGACGGCTTGTTGAAAGATATGACAATAATAATTTCGTGATACAGAATCCGCCGCAGCCGCCGTTGGAACGTGAAGAACTGGATGCAGTATATGATCTGCCGTTCATGAGGGATTACCACCCTTCATATATTGCTGCCGGAGGAGTGCCGGCGATAAAAGAGGTCAGATTCAGTATCGCTGCAAATCGCGGATGTTTTGGAGGATGTGCTTTCTGTGCTATAACATATCACCAAGGCAGGGAAGTGCGCAGCCGCAGTAAAAGATCTATACTGGATGAAGTCGAAAAGCTGAAAAAGCAGCGCGGTTTTAAAGGGTATATACATGATATAGGAGGCCCTACCGCAAATTTCAGAAACCCTTCATGCAGAGAGCAGCTGAGAAGAGGCATGTGTCATAATAAAGACTGCCTTTATCCGGTACCGTGCAGCAAACTGGAAGTAGATCACAGAGAATATCTTGATATACTGAAATCTGTCAGAGAGACAGAAGGCATAAAAAAGGTATTCATACGTTCAGGGATAAGATATGATTATATTATGGCAGACAGAGACGATACATTCATGTGGGAACTTTGCAGGCACCATGTGAGCGGTATATTGAAGGTGGCTCCGGAGCATATTTCCGAAAATGTTCTGAAAAACATGAGGAAACCGTCTGTTGATGTATTTGACAGGTTCAGCGGGATGTATAGGAAGATAAACAGCAAACTTGGTAAAAAACAGTATCTTATACCATATTTCATATCATCTCATCCCGGCAGTACTCTTAAAGATGCTGTTGAACTTGCACTATATATGAAACGTACAGGGTTCATACCTGATCAGGTACAGGATTTTTATCCGACACCGGGAACACTGGCTACATGTATGTATTATACGGAAATGGATCCTTTCACTATGAAAAATATCTATGTGGCCAAAACAGAGGAAGAAAAACGGATGCAGAGAGCTCTTCTGCATTTCAACAGGAAAGAAAATCGAAGCATGGTTAAACGGGCTCTTAAAAAAGCAGGAAGGGAAGATCTGATGGAGGTACTGCTTAAATGACAATCTTTGATGATGTTAAAGATGCTTTTGAAAAAGGTATGAGAAAATATGAGAATATAATCACGGATACAAAGTGTATGATATTCAAAGATTCAGAGATTTACGGCAGCAAAGGTGCAGATTCTGCATACGGCAGCATAGCCTGCGGAGATAATGCGGATTATATGAATTATATGATAAAAAAAGCGAAAATGAAGGGAAAGTTTCAGATAATATATGCAGATCCTCCTTTTTTTTCGAATGAAAAATATCAGGCTTCAGTCAGGATAGAGTCAGACAAGGCGGGAGATTCAGGAGTATTAAAAATAGGAGCTTATGATGACAGATGGAGCAGAGGGGTAAAACAGTATCTTGAGATGTTAACCACAAGGTTCCTTATGATGAAGGATCTTCTGTCTGATACAGGATGCCTTTGGGTCCATTTGGACTGGCATATGGTGCATTATGTCAAGATGATCCTGGACTGTATATTCGGTGCGGATAATTTTGTGAACGAAGTCATATGGACTTATAAATCCGGGGGAGCAAACAAGAGGAGCTTTGCCAGAAAACACGACAGCCTTCTTTTTTATTCAAAATGTAAAAATTATAAATTCAATGTGCAGAAGGAAAAATCATATAATCGTGATTACAGGCCATACAGATTCAAGGGTGTAGAAGAATTTGCCGATGAAAAAGGGTGGTATACCATGGTAAACATGAAGGATGTGTGGAATATAGATATGGTGGGACGCACTTCTTCTGAAAGAAACGGATATGCCACTCAGAAGCCGGAGAAGCTGCTGGAAAGAATAATAGAATCATGCAGCGAAAAAGGAGACCTTTGCGGAGATTTTTTTGCAGGATCCGGAACATTGGGTGCAGTATGTGAAAAGCTGGGCAGAAAATGGGTAATGTGTGATTCAAGCATCCTGTCTGCAGTATGTCAGATAGAAAGAATGTCGGGAGCCGGAGCATCTTTCCGCTTCAGTCATGATTGTGTAATAAAAGACAGAGGGGAAGCAGAGATAGAATTTGATGGAGACGAGATAGCCGTTAAAGGATATCATATAGATGACAAGTATCTGTACGAAGCATGTGGAGGAGATGCTGCAGCAGCAGGAAAGATAAAAAAGTATATGACAGAAGACAGTCCAAGCATTATAAGATTTTGGAGTGTGGATTTTGCTTACGACGGTGCTGTGCATAAAAGTGATAGAATGATCACAGGGAAATCCAGAACATGCTGCAAGAGTGATATGAATGAAGGCGGAGCTATAAGTGTTGTAGGGTATGATTTGTTTGGCAACAGATTTTCTGAATCAAAAGAGATATGATATTTCAAAAGGTCTTTGCATATATAAAAAAATCAGTTGCATATGAGTAAATCCTGATGTTATAATATTAAAGAAATTTGTGCGCAAAAGGATATAAAAAATAAGGAAGACGGCAATATTTTGGGGTCTGGGTTATCCTTCTCACCTAAAAAGTCCTGATCCTTATCTTTTTTCTTTTTTGCGCATTTTATTATAGCGTGATATCGGAAGATATGCCGATGAAAAAATAGAATAATCTGTTTATTGCATATGAAAGGAGGGTGATGATATGAAAAAATATATTTTCGTTACAGGTGGAGTTGTATCAGGCCTCGGAAAAGGTATAACTGCAGCATCATTAGGGAGGCTTCTGAAAGCAAGAGGTCTTCGTGTATGTGCCCAGAAGCTGGATCCTTATATAAATGTGGATCCGGGGACAATGAGTCCGTACCAGCACGGAGAGGTATATGTTACGGAAGACGGTGCTGAGACTGATCTGGACCTTGGACATTATGAGAGGTTCATAGATGAGGACCTTAACAAGTACTCCAATCTTACTACAGGAAAAGTTTACTGGAACGTTCTCAACAAAGAGAGAAAGGGGGAATATCTCGGCAGTACGGTACAGGTAATACCTCATATAACAAATGAGATAAAGGAATTCATATATAATGTGGGAAAGAGCAGCAACGCAGATGTAATAATAACGGAGATAGGCGGTACTGTAGGAGATATAGAAAGCCAGCCTTTCCTTGAGGCAATAAGACAGGTATCACTTGAGCAGGGCAAGGATAATTGTCTTTTTATCCATGTTACGCTGGTGCCGTATCTGAAAAGCTCAGGTGAGCATAAGTCAAAGCCTACGCAGCATTCAGTAAAAGAACTGCAGACAATGGGTATATCACCTGATATAATAGTTATGAGGTCAGACGAACCTGTAGATAAAAGCATCGCCGATAAGATTTCATTGTTCTGCAACGTAAAGTCTGACTGCGTGATAGAAAATATGACATTGCCCGTTTTATACGAGGCACCTTTGATGTTGGAAAAAGCCGGATTTTCATGGATAGTATGCAGAGAGCTTGGTATAAATGCAGGTCCTTGCGAAATGACGGAATGGAAGGCCATGGTGGATAGGATAAAAGCCAGGACACAGCATGTGAAAATAGCAATAGTAGGCAAGTACGTGAAACTCCACGATGCTTATCTGTCGGTGGCGGAAGCGCTGAAACATGGAGGATATGAAAACGGATGTCATGTAGATATAAAATGGATAGAAGCAGAGGACGTGAATGAAGACAGTAAAGAGCAGTTACTGGGAGATGTTGACGGCATACTTGTACCTGGTGGATTCGGAGACAGAGGGATAGAAGGAAAGATAGTGTCGGCAAAATATGCAAGAGAAAACGGAATCCCGTATTTCGGAATATGTTTGGGGATGCAGATAGCGGTAATTGAATTTGCAAGAGATGTTCTTGGTATAAAGGATGCAGATTCCGGAGAATTCAGCGGGGACTCTGCCAATAAGGTCATAGATCTGATGCCGGATCAGTATGGAGATATACCGAAAGGCGGGACAATGAGGCTGGGAGCCTACCCTTGTTTAATATCCGAAAATACGATAATGGAAACAGCTTACGGGACCAGAGAGATATCCGAAAGACACAGACATAGATATGAATTCAACAACGATTACAGAGATGCATTTGAAAGCGCCGGAATGAGGATAGCAGGAACTTCCCCGGACGGAAGGCTGGTGGAAGCTGTCGAGATACCGCAGCACCCGTATTATATAGGTGTCCAGTATCATCCTGAATTCAAAAGCAGACCGAACAAAGCACACCCTCTGTTTCGTGAATTTGTTAAAGCGGCATATGAAGGAAGATAAAAAACAGATAAAGAAATTGCAGGAGGATCCAGAGATAGAAAATGTATATTAAGAGCAGGATACTGTCGACGATTTTCAGGATAATATTTATCATGGTATGCGGAGCCGGGATTGTTATGAAATTGATGGAAACCGGTGTTACCGTGAATACTGTGATGAGTGACTTCGCACTTTTGGCCGGTACACTGGCGGTAATTTACTTCATATATCTTATAGTTGCCGGATCGGGATATGAGCGCGGTGTTTTCAGAGGAGCCGTAACGATGTACATGATAGTGGTGTTTATAGTATACTATCTTGTTTATTTCGGATTTTCCGTAATTATGCCGTCAGAGCTGTCACCTGCCGGATATCTTCTTTATTTCGTATCGCCTCTTATGGCTTTGCTGGATTACATACTGTTTTGTCGAAAGGGAGGATTCGGCTCATACAGCCCGGCCATATGGGTATTGATACCGTTAATGTTCAACATAATTATATTTTTTATAAACAGATCCGGGATTTACACACATTCCGTGTCGTATTTCAGTTTTCCCGGGATGAATATGGCTGCGGCGGTTATTATGCTTCTGGGAATAGGATATCTTCTTTTTATTGCAGATAATATCATGGCTGGAAGACGCAGATAGAAATATATGATATTGTTTTTGATAAAGGAGGCGGCTCCCTATGTATTTTGGGACAGCCTCCTGTTTTTTCTCTTACCGCTTCTCATGTATATGCAGGTATTTTTCTCTGGTAGCAAGACCGCCTCTTATGTGACGCTCGGCTTTATTATTGTCAAGGACCTGCTTCACTTCGGCTGCAAGGCCGGGATTGATTTCCTGAAGCCTTTCGGTGATATCTTTATGTACCGTTGATTTGGATACCCGGAATTTTGCGGCCGTGCTTCTTACTGTTGCGCCTGTTTCAATGATATAACGGGCAAGCTCCAGTACTCGCTCCTCAATATAATCTTTCATAGTATTGACAGTTCACCACCCCATAATTTATTAACTTTAGCAGTTAAAACAATATATGTTTTAAATTTAAAAATATACTTGGTTTAGATTTTCAGTGTAATTTTTATTTGTGTGGCAAAACTAATTGATAACTGATAAAATGAAAGGAGCATGCGATAGTAAAACGCATCGCGGTTTGATAATATGGGTTTTAATGAAGAAGTCGGGATAGATCTCGGAACGGCAAATGTTCTGATATATGTTGACGGAAAAGGAATAGTTCTGGAAGAACCTTCAGTGGTTGCTGTTAACAGAGATACAAATGAGATACTGGCTGTAGGAAGCGAGGCCAAGAGAATGATAGGACGCACTCCCGGAAATATAACAGCAGTAAGACCTCTCAGGGAAGGTGTTATATCAGATTATGATATAACCGAAAAGATGCTTCAGTATTTTATAAGAAAGACTTGCGGAGGAAATCGTTTTTTCAAGCCCAGACTGGTCGTGTGTGTGCCAAGCGGTGTTACGGAAGTAGAAAAGCGCGCTGTAAAGGAGGCTGCGCTCCAGGCAGGAGGAAGAGCAGTATATCTCATAGAAGAACCTGTAGCTGCTGCTATAGGAGCCGGGATAGACATAACAGCGCCGGAAGGTATAATGATAATAGATATAGGCGGAGGGACAACAGATATAGCAGTCATCTCAATGGGCGGCATAGTTACCAGTACTTCTGTAAAGATAGCCGGAGATAATTTTGATGATTATATAGTGAAATACATGCGTAAAAAGTACAGCCTCTTTATAGGAGAGCGGATGGCGGAAAAGATCAAGCGTGAGATCGGTATGGCGTTTTCACAGGAGGAATCTCTTTCCGCTTTATGTAAGGGCCGTGATCTTGTCACAGGATTACCCAGGACTGTAGAGATAAGGTCAGAAGAGGTGCTTGAAGCCCTGGATGAGCCCCTTGATGCTATATGTGAAGCGACCCACAGCGTACTGGAAAAGACCCCTCCCGAACTGGCAGCTGACGTTGGAGAAAGAGGGATAGTCATAACAGGAGGCGGAGCATATCTCAGAGGTTTGGACAGACGTATAGAAGAAAGAACAGGTATCAGGACTACTGTAGCAGAAGATGCGGATTTCTGTGTCGCGAAAGGAACAGGAGAATCACTGAAATTTATAGATATAATAAGCAGGAACAGTTTAAACAGGAGAGAAACTTATATATGAAACTTGAACTTATAGCAACGGCAACATTTGGACTTGAAGCAGTTGTAAGAAGAGAAGTAGAGAATCTGGGATACAGGATAATAAAGACGGAAGATGGAAAAGTCACATATATGGGAGATGAAAGAGCGATCGTAAGATCGAATATGTGGCTGAGGTGTGCTGACAGGGTGCTGCTTAAAATGGCAGAATTTGAGGCAGAGGAATTCGAATCGCTGTTTCAGCAGACAAAAGCGCTTCCCTGGGAGCATTTTATCCCGGCAGACGGGAAATTCACAGTCACAGGCTCATCTGTAAAATCAAAGCTTTTTAGTGTCCCTGCATGCCAGAAGACAGTAAAAAAAGCGATAGTTGAAAGACTTGGCGATTTTTACGGCATAGAAAGATTTTCGGAAAATGGAGCTGAGTATACGGTAAAAGTAACTTTGTTGAAGGACAGGGCAACGATAACGATAGATACAAGCGGACAGGGCCTTCATAAACGAGGTTATCGGAATTGTGATGTTTCCGCTCCGATAAAGGAAACTCTAGCCTCTGCCATGGTACAGCTGTCATTCTGGAACGAAAGCCGGATACTTGTTGATCCGTGCTGCGGGTCAGGCACTATACCGATCGAGGCGGCAATGATCGGGAAAAATATAGCGCCTGGTATAAGCAGGACCTTTGCATGCAGGCAATGGGACGTAATAGATGATAGAATCTGGAAAGAAGAGAAAAAAGCTGCATTTGAGGCTATTAAACATGATGTAAGGCTGAGGATATATGGATATGACATAGATAGAAAAGCGATAGAGGCTTCGATATCAAACGCTGAAGAAGCCGGTGTAGACGACTGTATAATATTCGGATGCAGTGATGTGGCACAGTTAAGATCTTCTGAAAAGAATGGCATAATAATAACAAACCCGCCTTACGGAGAAAGGATCGGTGACAGGGAACAGATTGAAGGAGTATACAGAGCATTGAATAAATTCCTGTCAGACAATAACGACTGGTCGCTTTTTATGATAACAACCGATAAATCGGCAGAAGAAAAGGTCGCCGGACGCAAGGCTGACAGGCGTAGGAAACTGTATAATGGCAGGCTCGAGACATGTTATTATCAGTTCCATGGAACAAGAACGTGAAATATCTTAAAATGTCCTATAAAATCTGTCTGAGCGGGGAATAATGTGATATTATAATGACACATAAATCAACAGATATATAATTGATTAATATAAAGGAGAATGTGATATGGCTGTTAATTTAAAAGGAAGAAGTTTTTTGACATTGATGGATTTTACACCCGAAGAAATCAGATATATGCTTGATCTGGCTCGCGATCTGAAGGCGAAAAAGAGAGCAGGGATAAGAAATGAAGTCCTGAAAGGAAAGAATATAGTTCTTCTTTTCGAAAAGACATCGACAAGGACCAGGTGTTCTTTTGAAGTCGCATGTCACGATGAGGGGGCGCATGTAACGTTTCTGGATTCAAAAAGTTCTCAGATGGGTAAAAAGGAAAGCCTGGAAGATTCGGCAAGAGTACTGGGAAGATTCTTTGACGGAATAGAATACAGAGGCTATGATCAGTCGGTCGTTGAGAATCTTGCCAAATATTCTGGCGTGCCGGTATGGAACGGCCTTACAGATGTGGATCATCCAACTCAGATCCTTGCGGATATGCTCACTATAGAAGAGCATGTAGCAAAGCCTCTCGATAAGGTCAAGGTCGTATTTTGCGGTGATGTGAGAAATAACATGAGTTATGCATGGATGTACGGATGTGCAAAAATGGGGATGCATTTTGTGGCTTATGGCCCGGAAGAGCTTGCCTCACAGATGGATAGCGAGATCCTTTCAAAGGTAAGGGATGTATCTTCTGAGACAGGTGCCGTGATAGAAGTCTCATCGACCTCAGACTGTCTTAAGGATGCTGATGTCATTTACACAGACATATGGGCATCTATGGGTGAAGAGGCAGAGATACCTGAACGAGTGAAGCTCCTTACACCATATAAAGTAACTATGGAAATGCTGGAGCAGACAGAAAACCCGGATGTTATTTTTCTGCATTGTCTGCCGTCATTCCATGATTTTGAGACGGATATGGCCAGAGAGCAGAAAGAAGAAGGCTATGATATAAGAGAAGTGACAGATGAAGTATTCAGAAGCAGACATTCAAAAGTGTTCGATGAAGCGGAAAACAGAATGCATACAATAAAAGCAGTAATAGTAGCTACTATAGGATAAAAGCCTTTTTCTGATTTTATATCAGCAAAAGAAAGGAGGGTTTTATGAAACCCGGTATCAATAATTATTCGGAAATAGGCAGGCTCAATAAAGTGCTTCTTCACAGGATCGGAGAGGAGATAGAGGGCCTTGTGCCTGACAATTTTGAACGTCTGCTGTTTGATGATATACCTTATCTGAAAGTAGCTCAGCAGGAGCATGACAGATTTGCCGATCTTTTAAGAGAAAACGGCGCAGAAGTCGTATATTATGTAGATGAAACCGTAAAGGCTTTAAGTAACAGTAATGTCAGGGAAAATTTCATAAAAGAATTTATAGATGCAAGTGATATACATTCAGATGCAGTTAAGAAAGCGCTTGAACATTATCTTTCTGAAATGCCGGTAAGAAAGATGGTGGAAAAGGTGATATCAGGAGTGAAAAAAAGTGAACTTGACGTAGAATCATCTTCGCTGGCCGATTATATATCATCCGGATACCCGTATTATACAGACCCCATGCCAAATCTGTATTTTACCCGTGATCCGGGAGCATGTGTCGGAAATGGTATAAGTATACATCATATGAGTACAACGGCAAGAAAGAGAGAGGCGATACTTTTAGGATATATGTTCAGATATAACAGGGAATTTGCACCTTACGGAACGGATATATGGTATAACTATGATGATGCGTATTCAATAGAGGGAGGGGATATCCTCGTGCTGTCAAGTGATATAGTAGCGATAGGATTGTCCCAGAGGACTACGGTGGCCGGCATAGAACGTTTCGCAAAAAATATACTGAACAACTCATCCTTCAGAAAGATACTTGTATTTGATATACCTAAATGCAGAGCATTTATGCATCTTGACACAGTGTTTACAATGGTAGACTTTGATAAATTCACTATTCACCCGGAAATAGAAGGACCGTTGCAGTTATTTGAGATAACTCTGGACCGGGAGGGAAAAGCACATTTCGCCAGTATACAGGATGAACTTGAAAATATCCTTAAAATAGAATTAGGGCTTCCAGCAGTCGATCTTATAAGATGCGGAGGCAATGATCCGCAGGCTGCACAGCGCGAACAGTGGAATGACGGCTCCAATACTCTTGCTATAGCTCCCGGCATTGTGGTGACATATGAGCGAAACTATGTAACAAATGATCTTCTGGATAAAAAGGGGATAAAGGTTCTGACAATACCGAGTTCAGAGCTGTCAAGGGGCAGAGGAGGCCCAAGATGTATGAGCTGTCCTGTAAACAGGGATGATCTTTAGTAAGTCTCTGTTTTAAAGGATATCTATATGGATTAGGAGAGTTTACCATGAGTGCAAAAAAAATAGTGATCGCTTTGGGCGGAAACGCATTACAGACAAGCGGCGGTCCTGCCACAGCAGAAGCGCAGCTTGAAGTGGTCAGGAAAACATGTGAGCATATTGCCAGAATAAGCGGAATGGGACATGAGATAGCTGTAGTGCATGGCAATGGTCCGCAGGTGGGCAGGATAGTACTTGCTTCGGAGACTGCAAGTGGAGTTACTCCGGCAATGCCGTTCGACGTGTGTGGAGCAATGTCTCAGGGATATATAGGATACCATATACAGCAGTGTCTTAAATACGCCCTTAACAGGGACAATCGAAATGTTCCTGTAGTAACAGTCGCTACTCAGATTATAGTAGACAGGAATGATCCTGCATTCAGGGAGCCAAGCAAGCCGATAGGGCCTTTCTATACAGAGAAAGAGGCTAATGCCCTTGAAAATGAAAAGGGTTATGTTATGAAGGAGGATTCGGGACGTGGATACAGGCGTGTGGTCGCTTCTCCACGACCGGTCAGGATAGTAGAAATAGAAGCTGTAAAGCAGCTTTGGGACAACTCTATAGTGATAACGTGTGGCGGCGGCGGGATCCCGGTAGTGGAAAACCCTGACGGTACTCTTGAAGGAGTTGCGGCAGTCATAGACAAGGATTTTGCCGCAGAACTGCTGGCTGAAAATGTGAATGCAGATATTCTCATGATATTGACAGAAGTTGAGAAGGTCGCTGTCGATTTCAATAAACCCACCCAGAAAGACCTGTCCGGCATGACATTGTATGAGGCGGCCGGATACGTTGAAGAAGGCCAGTTCCCGGCAGGAAGCATGTTGCCGAAGGTAGAAGCCGCGATGAAATTTGTAAGAACGTATCCGGATAAAAAGGCCATAATAACATCACTCGATAAAGCTGTAGAAGCACTGGAAGGAAAGACAGGGACCACGATAACATTCAACTGAAAAAAATAAATAACTTGCGTTAAAGAGACTAAAGTGATATTATCATAGGGTACATTTTCTGACAGTTTGGACAAATCGTATGATATATATGTTGATAGAAATGAGAAGGTAATATATGGAGATCGAATTAAAGTATAAAATACCTACTACTGAAATAGCAGATGATATCTGGAATGATAAACTGTTTTTTTCTCTTGAAGAAGATGATTCCAGAGAGGAGATGTGCTTCAACGCAAAATATTTTGATACACCTAATTGTGATCTTGCGAAGAATGATATGGCGTACAGGGTAAGAAAAGAAGGATGCAGATGGGTGGCCTCTTTAAAATGGAAGGGACACAGTGAAGGTGCTCTTCATACGAGAGAAGAGATAAATGTGCCCGTTGAAGATGACAAACCTGATCCCGGTGTTTTCAGAGAAAGCAAAATAGGCGCTGAGCTTATGAAAATCATAGGAGATAAGGTCATGTACTCGCTTTTGGAAACAAGATTTCACAGAAGGCGTTTCAGGATAGATACGGGTACCGGTCTTTTCGAGCTGTCAGTAGATGAAGGCTGGATAGTTACACCTTATGGCGAAGAGCCCATATCCGAAGTGGAACTCGAGCTTTTTTCCGGAAAAACTGAAGAACTTGAGAAGCTCGGGAAAAAATTGTGTGACGAGTATGGCCTTGAAAAGGAAACCAGGAGCAAATATGCCAGAGGCATTAAAATGATAAAGGATAACAGATAAAAAACGGAGGCGGCGTAAAGATATACGCTGCCTTTTTATTTTTTCCTCGTTATAAAAACAATTTCAGGCGGAGAATTTTTCTGATTTATCATGCTTACATATGCAGAATGAAATATTTTGTTATCCAGACCGGAAGCCCATTCAAGTATGTCTTTTTTTTCTTTAAGCCCCTCTGTATGTCCGCTGTACATTGTGATGCAGATTATACCTCCTATCCGTAAAAGTTCAAGTGCTGAAGTCAAAGCTTTTAAGGTTGAAACACTTTGTGTGGTAACAGATTTGTCCTGCCCCGGCATATAACCCAGATTGAACATAACTGCACCGACCCTCTCTTTCACATATGATCCGAGATTTTCATGAGAGTCACAGATGAGGCGTATCGTATCATTTTGCAGAAGAGAAGCAAATCCGCATGAAATTAAAAGGTTTCGCGTATTCTCTATGGCTGCCGGCTGTATGTCGAAGGCATACAGTTTTTCTGGCATTGCAGAGGCAAGCTTAACGGTATCGTTGCCGTTTCCGCATGTTGCATCTATAGCGATATCTCCCGGCATCATGTATTGTATCGCCATATGGCTGGCAAGGTCTGTTGCGGTGCGTATCAGATCGGTCATCATATCATCCTCTTTTTCCTTAAAGGTATAATAGGATTATGGTGCCTGTAAAAGATTTTGTCAACTGTTTCACAAACACTCACGTTAGTAGAGGGTTTCAATGAAGTGAGAAAAGATTCTGATGATAAAAAAATAATTCTGCTTGACTTTCCAGTTGCTATATCTATTATCATTTAATGCAGGATGAAAATAATTTTTCGTACAATATTTAAAGAAAGGATGAAAAATATGGACTTTTCGTTAACTAAAGAACAGGAAATGTTAAAGAAATTGGCCGCGCAGTTTGCAGAAGAAGAACTGGATCCGGTAGCAGCGGAAATAGATGCTGAACATAGATTCCCGGTTGAAAACTTCGCTAAAATGGCTGCAACGGGTTTTACAGGGATAGGAGTTCCCGAAATATATGGCGGTTCCGGCGGCGGGATGCTGGAAAAGGTAATCGCTGTATCTGAATTTGCTAAAAAGTGCATGTCTTCGGCTGCAACTTTATCTATTCATTTGATCGCTCCCCATGCGATACTGGATTTCGGTACTGAAGAACAGAAACAGAAGTATCTGCCTAGGCTTACTAAAGGCGGTGAACTGGGCGCTTTCGCACTTACGGAGCCTAATGCAGGTTCAGATGCCGCAGGAGTAAAAACTGTGGCTGTATATGACGAGAAAACAGATGAATATATACTGAACGGAACAAAGTGCTTCATCACAGGAGGAGCAAGGGCAGGAGTTCTTGTGATATTTGCAATGACAGAGCCTAAGATGGGAACAAAGGGGATGTCGGCATTTATAGTAGAAAAGGGAATGCCGGGATTTTCTTCAGGCAAGATAGAAGACAAAATGGGTCTGGCAGGTTCGGAAACAGCTGAGCTCGTATTCGAGGACTGCAGAGTTCCGGCAGCCAATATGCTTGGAAAGAAAAACAAGGGCTTCAAGATCGCAATGAAAGCTCTCGATGCCGCAAGAATCGGCGTAGGAGCTCAGGCGATGGGAGTTGCAGAGGAAGCTATAGATCTTTCTGTAAAATACATGCATGAGCGTGTTCAGTTCGGAAAACCTATAGCAACACTCCAGGGCTTGCAGTGGTACATAGCTGATATGGCAACTAAAACCGAGGCGGCAAAAGCACTGGTATATACTGCATCTTATCTTGCAGATGCCGGCAAACCTTTTACAAAGGAAGCTGCTATGTGCAAGTACAATGCAGCTGAAAATGCACGTTTCGTGACTAATCTGGCGCTGCAGATCCATGGCGGATACGGATATATGAAGGATTATCCTCTGGAACGTATGTATAGAGATGCGAAGCTTACAGAAATATATGAAGGAACTTCGGAAATCCATAAAGTCGTTATTGCAAGAGCGGTAATGAACAAATAGGAAGGAGTGTATTTGAATGAGAATTTTTGTTTGTGTAAAACAGGTTCCAGATACTTCCGGCGTAGTTGCGGTAAATCCGGATGGAACTTTAAACCGTGCTTCCATGCAGACCATCATAAACCCTGACGATCTTATCGCTATGGAGCAGGCACTTGTATTAAAGGACAACACAGGATGTCAGGTAACTGCAGTCACTATGGGACCTGCTCCTGCAGAAGGTATGCTTAGGGAACTTCTTGCAATGGGTGCTGATGATGCCGTATTGATATCGGCAAGGGAATTTGGCGGATCTGATACGTTTGCCACATCTCAGATAATTTCAGCTGCTATCAATAACATAGGCCTGGGAGATGATGACATGATCTTCTGCGGAAGACAGGCCATAGACGGAGATACAGCGCAGGTTGGACCGCAGATCGCGGAAAAACTGGGACTTCCTCAGGTATCATATGCGGCAGAGATCGTTAAAGAAGGCAATGATATTACTGTAAAACGTATGCTGGAAGACGGATATATGAAGATAAAGGTTCAGACACCTTGTCTGATTACATGCATAAGCGATCAGGACAGCAAGGCAAGATACATGACTCTCAACGGTATCAACCACTGCTATGAAAAACCTTTCCTGGTTCTCGATTTTGAGGCGCTCAAGGATGAACCGCTCATCGAGCTGGACAAGATAGGACTCAAAGGATCCCCTACTAATATTTTCAAGTCATTTACACCTCCTTTAAAGGGTGTAGGCGTTATGCTTGAAGGCGCTGATAAAAACACTGCAGAAACACTTGCCAATATATTATTGGAAAAACACGTTATTTAGGGAAAGGAGAGAACAATGGCTTTCAATAGTGCAAATATAAATGAATTTAAAGACATTTGGGTATTTTGTGAGCAGAGAAACGGCGTTTTGATGAACACAGACTTTGAGCTGATCTCAGAAGGAAGAAAGCTGGCAGACGAAAGAGGTTCTCAGCTTATAGGTATACTTCTCGGACATAACGTAGAAGGACTTGCAAAGGAACTTGGAGGATACGGAGCAGATAAGGTGATTGTTTGTGATGATCCGGCGCTTGAAGTATATACTACAGATGCTTATACTAAGGTAATATGTGATGCGGCTATGGATCTGAAGCCTGAGGTGATCCTTCTGGGTGCATCAAACATAGGACGTGATCTGGGCCCTAGATGTGCTGCAAGACTTTGTACCGGGCTTACGGCAGACTGCACACATCTTGATATCGATATGAACAATTATGTTAATTTCCTTGAGACATCATCTACTCTTGACCTGTCAAATACAAAATTTGATATGGAAGATGTGAACCTCAAGATGACAAGACCTGCTTTCGGCGGACATCTTATGGCTACCATAATTTGCCCTAGATTCCGTCCTTGCATGTCTACAGTCCGCCCGGGAGTAATGAAGAAAGCTCCGTTTTCACAGGAAAAAGCAGATGCATGCGTAGTTGAAAAGTATCCTGTATCACTTACGGCAGACGATATAAAGACTCAGGTACTCGATGTGGTCAAAGAAGCCAGACAGATCGTTGATCTTATAGGTGCCGATGTGATCGTATCAGTAGGAAGAGGTATAGGAAAGGATGTCCAGAAAGGAATAGAGCTTGCCGGACAGCTGGCAGAGGCATTTGGCGGCGGTGTAGTGGGAGGCTCCAGGGTTACCATAGATTCAGGATGGCTTTCTGCGGATCATCAGGTAGGACAGACAGGGAAAACAGTACATCCGAAGGTATATGTCGCTCTGGGAATCTCGGGAGCTATCCAGCATAAGGCAGGAATGCAGGATTCAGAGCTGATAATCGCGGTAAACAAGGATGAAACTGCCCCTATATTCGAGATAGCCGACTATGGTATAACCGGAGATCTTTTTAAAGTTGTTCCTCTAATGGTGGATGCCCTCAATGCAGCAAGAGCATCAAAATAAACACTGACGTAACGATACAGTTTGTTCAGATTTAACTAAATTTAAAGCTTTTTTTAACAAAGTTATGATTGACTCTCCGTTTGCTGTATAAAATATAGTGGACGGAGAGCAGTTAAATTTTTAACAGCTGTAATTATATGTTTGATCATAAATTATATATTAAAAGCAATGGAGGAAAATTAAACAATGGGAAAGGTTTTTGAAGGTTTGAAAGTAGTCGATCTTACGTCTGCGCTTAATGGTCCGTTCGGTACGATGTTTTTAGCTGATTACGGTGCAGAAGTCATAAAAGTAGAGCCCATAGGAGGCGAACAATGTCGTGCATGGGGACCTTTTGAGAAAAAGTCAGGTGAAAGTGCTTTTTTTGCATCATATAACAGAAACAAGAAATCGGTGACACTTAATCTCAAGACTGAAAAGGGAAGAGAGATGCTTTATGATCTGGTAAAGGATGCGGATGTGTTCGCCGAAAATTATAAAGGCGGTGTGACCAAGAAGCTTCAGATCGATTATGATACTATCAAAAAAATCAATCCTAATATAATATATGCATCATCTTCCGGTTTCGGGCAGTATGGCCCTATATCCCACAGACCTTGTTATGATGTTGTTGCACAGGCTATGGGCGGGATATTGAATCTTACCGGGTTTCCTGAATCGGATCCTGTAAAGGTAGGTCCTTCTGTAGGAGATCATGTTGCAGGTATATATCTGGCTGTAGGTATCATGATGGCTCTTTATCATCGTGAAAGAACAGGAGAAGGCCAGCATGTCGATGTAGCTATGATGGATGTTATCTTCTCGATCCTGGAAAATGCCATAGTAAACTATACAGTAGGTGGAGAGATTCCACAGAGAAACGGGAATATAGACCCTTCGATAGCTCCGTTTGATGCTTTCAAATGCAAGGATGGATTCGTTGCACTCGGGGTAGGAAATGACAGATTGTTCGAGAGATTCTCAAAGGCTATAGGTCATCCTGAATTTCTTGAAGATGAGAGGTTCAAGACCAATGATCTCAGACAGCAGAACTACAAGTCTGCTCTCAGAGATCCTATAGAAGAGTGGTGTATGAAATATACTAAAAAAGAGATAGAAAATATAATGGATGAAGTTGCTATCCCTTGCGGACCTGTTATGAACGTAAAGGAGATAATTGAGCATCCTCAGATAAAGGCAAGAGAAATGGTGGTAACGATGGATCATCCTACAGCAGGTAAGATGGATATCCCTGGATGTACTATCAAAATGTCTGCAACGCCGGGAGCAGTAGAAACTCCATCACCGCTTGTCGGACAGCATAACAGAGAAATCTTCGGACTTACCGAAGAAGAAGAAAAGCAGCTTATTGAAGAAGGTGTAATATAAAATTATTGCTACATTTTAAGGAGGCGTATAGCAATGAGAAAGGTATCTTATTTGAGCTACAATATGACAACGGCAGATGCCAACAGTCCTGACGGGATCGTGCCTGTAGGAAGACAGTTCGATTTTATCGGAGACGTTGAAACAGAGGAAATGATCCTTGTTGACGGAGATGAATCGCTTTGTCTTGGATACACCGGTGTTGAATGTTATGAGGACGTGTATGTCGGTGATATGATGGAATACAAGGCAACTCTTACAAAGATAGGAAATACTTCCAGAGATTGTCATATAGAAGTTTTCAAACTGGCAACCCCTGCATCAAGGGCAGGAAAGACAGACTGCAAGACAGGTGATATGGTATGGTTCGACGAACCTGTGCTGTGCACTGAAGGAAATGTGAGACTTGTTGTTAAGAAGCATCTTCAGAGGGGTGAACAGCCTGATGGAACTATAGAAGAACCATGGGCTGATAACGAGGATTTCCCTGGAGTCGGTTTTGATGCTGACCATCCTGAAGACATAACTTTCAGATACAGGATGTCTGACAGAGATGTTTTCTATCTTGGAGGTGTTGTAAACGGTGCAAGAAACATAACACTTATGGAAGATACAGCAAAGAGACTTATGGCGAGAGAATTCGGAAATACAGGACATGTTACCAAGGTAGAAAAAGTAAGACTTTATGAACCTTGCTATGCAGGAGACTATCTTGAATATCATGCAAGGATAAACAAGGTGATTGGAAGCAAGGTGATTATAGAAGTAAGAAACTTCAAGTACATAGATCTTCCTGAGAATCCGGAATTTCCAAGCTCTATAGATGTTCTTCCGGACCCTCCTCTCTGTACTGTAGTACAGTTTGTATTTGAAACATATAAGTAATATAGATTTATATCGTGAAAAAATAAAAGCGGAAATTCGTCAGCAGGATTTCCGCTTTTAAAATTGACGGTCATCATATTATTTTAAATAAATACGTAGCGATCCGCCTTGCGTTTTGGAGGCGCGGGGATCGCATCGTCCTGCGGATATCCCAGTGTTATTATAGAAACGAGTTTTCCTCTGTCAGGTGCGAATTCATCTCGGAATTCATCGTCCATCAGCGCTTCTACAGGGGCAGTCATCCAGCAGCTGCATATACCGCTGTCATATGCACTGAGCAGAAGATTCTGATTGGCTGCGGCAACGCTCTGTATCGCACTGTCATGAAGTGTCGGAAGTTCTTTTTTATTTAAAAAGGCAAGTATTATTACAGGAGCATTTCCGAGATACTCTATGAAATGGAGCGTATCTTTCACTACGTCGGGATGATTTGGAAATCTTTCCCATAGACCCGGTGCATTTTTTTCGGCAACAAGCGTCATCTTATCAAGAACTTTTTTTTTGCCGCTTTCGCTTCTGACGACTACGTAATACCAGGGCTGCAGATTTACAGCTGACGGAGCCCAGCAGGCATCCTGCAGTATTTTATCAAGAACATCGTCTTCAACAGGAGTGTCCTTATATTTTCTTACACTTCTTCTTCCTGATATGGCATCTTTGACGTTCATGTTCAAAGCCTCCTTCTATAAAAAATCATTAACGTTTTATGCTCATATACACATATTGACATCAAAAGTACAATTTTTCAATACAAAAAACATAGAAATAAACTGAAAATTTGTTATTTTAAATTAATTACAAAGGTGATACAATAGTAAACATATTATAGTCGGATTAATATACGCTGGAGGAATAAATGAACCGAGAAGAATACTATTCCATAGGGGAAGTGGCATCTATTTGTAATATATCCATAAGGACATTGCGTTATTATGATGAAATAAAGCTTATAGTACCGGAAATAAGAAAAGCTGGGAGCAAGTACAGATATTACAGCAAGGAACAGATGCTCAATATCATAATAATACGCAAGCTTCGTTGTCTGGGAATGGGCTTGAAGGAAATAAAAGATATAATTTCAGCCAATGATCTGGAGTCTATGAAAAGCAGCATAGAAGAGAGACTGAAATGTATAAGCAATGAAATAGAAAGGCTTGAAAAATCATATAAAAGCGGCAGCGTTATGCTGGAGCGTTTAAGTCTTGGTGAGGAGATAATAAATGACAGAAAGAAAAATCAGAAAAATACGGGATTGACAGAGGATAATATCAGGATAGAACATGTTCCTGAGATAAATATATATTATTCAAGAAAAACTATGCAGACATACCATAATGAAGAAGTTTCCATCGAAAGATGGGTGGAGATCAACGATGAAGTCATAAAACACGGACTCAAGCCATGCGGACCTATACTTGTGACCTATTATACTGATCTTTTTGATCAATTCCTTTCAAAGACATGTGATGTCGAGTTCGGTATACAGGTAGAAGAGTGTGATTGTGAGAATGTAAGGAAATTTGGAGGCTTTGAGGCTGTTACGATATTCAACGTCGGTGCGTACAGGGATATCATAAAAACTTATGTGAAAGCGTTACAGTGGATAAATCAGAACAATTATGCCGTGAGCGGACCTGTTTCAGAAGAATTCATTATATCCCCCATAGATGTAAATAAAGAATGTGAACATGTTACAAAAATACTTATTCCTGTGAAAAAAAGCTGATGCTTTGTATTTTAAAATGTCAAAGTAACGGAAGTCTTGTCAATAGCCTTTACTTTTAAAAGCAAAAGAGGTATAATAATATGCACTATGTGTTTATGATCGAGGAGGATATATATTCATGAAATCAACATTAATTTCAAAAGAAAACAACGAAGCAAAATTCACTATGGAATTTACTGCAGAAGAATTTGAAAATGCGGTAATAAATGTTTATAAAGCTCAGAAGGATAAATTCACTATAGACGGTTTCAGAAAAGGAAAAGCTCCGAGAAGCATCATAGAGAAGAAATACGGCGAAGGTATATTCTATGAAGATGCAATCAATGACCTGTTTTCTGCCAATTATCCTGTAGCTCTCAGCCAGCTTCAGCTGGATGTTATCGACAGTCCGAGAGCTGAGTTCAGTCAGATAAAGAAGGGTGAAGGATTCACTGTTACTATAACAGTTGCATGCTATCCTGAAATAGAAGTAAAAGATTATAAAGGTGTCGAGATAGAAACAGTATCTTCAGAGGTCACAGATGAAGACGTAGACAATGAAATAAAGTCTATGGCAAGAAAAAATGCAAGGATGGTCGCTGTTGAAAGACCGGCACAGGACGGAGATACAGTTCTTATAGATTATGAAGGCTGGATAGGAGACGAACAGTTTGAGGGAGGAACAGCTGAAAGACAGCCGCTCAAACTGGGATCAGGCACTTTCATACCGGGATTTGAAGAACAGCTGATCGGAGTAAGTACCGGAGAAAGTAAAGATGTCAAAGTTACATTCCCGGAGACATATCATGCTGAGGATCTTGCCGGGAAAGAAGCTGTTTTCAAGTGTAAAGTGCATGAGATAAAAGAAGAAGAGCTGCCTGAGATCAACGATGATTTCGTAAAGGATGTAAGTGAATTCGATACGATGGATGAACTTAAAGAAGATGTAAGGAAAAATCTTGAAAAATCAAAAGCGGCCAGAGCTGAGACTGTAATGAAGAACAGTGTTATAGAAAAGGTATTTGAAGCTAATGATATAGATGTGCCGGATGTTATGGTGGAAAGTGAAATAGATAACATGATGACGGAGTTTGATCAGCAGCTGAGAAGCCAGGGGCTTGAGCTCGAATCATATTTCAAGTATCTTGGAAGAGAACCTAAGGAATTCAGAGAAGAGCTGAAAGACGAGGCCTTCAAGAAAGTAAAGACCAGAATGATCGTCAGTGCTGTGGCTGAACAGGAAAAATTCGAGGCTACAGACGATGACATTACTGCAGAAATAGAAAAAATGGCAAAGCAGTATGGTCTTGAAGCAGATCAGATAAGAGAAATGATCGGCACACAGAATATAAGCATGATCGCAGGTGATATCAAGATAAGAAAGGCTATCGATTTCATGTACGATAACGCTGTAAAAAAATAGACTTGAAAAGGAGGTCCGGATTATGGCATTGGTACCATATGTTATTGAGCAGACCAGCAGAGGAGAAAGGTCATATGATATATATTCAAGACTTTTAAAAGACAGGATAATATTTTTAGGAGAGGCGATAGATGAGCATATAGCCAGTCTTGTTGTTGCCCAGCTGCTGTTTCTTGAAGCTGAAGATCCGGATAAGGATATAAATATATATATAAACAGCCCCGGCGGTTCTGTAACCGCCGGTATGGCTATATATGACACTATGCAGTATATAAAGCCGCAGATTTCGACAATATGTGTCGGAATGGCTGCAAGCATGGGAGCTTTCCTGCTTTCTGCAGGTCAAAAGGGAAAGAGATTTGCTCTTCCAAATGCTGAAATAATGATACACCAGCCGTTGGGAGGAGTACAAGGTCAGGCCGAGGACATAAAAATACATGCAGAATGGATCCTTAAAACAAGGGAAAAACTCAATAGGATACTGAGTGAGAATACCGGCAGGCCTCTGGAAATCATCGCCGCAGATACAGACAGGGATAATTTCATGTCAGCGGAAGAAGCCATGAAATACGGCATTATAGACAAGGTGATAAATAAAAGATAGACTGTAAAGACGGGGGTAGATATTTATGAGCAAATATGATGAGAACAATGAGCTCAGATGTTCGTTCTGTGGAAAGCCTCAGAGTCAGGTTAAGAGGCTTATAAGCGGAGCGGGTGTATATATATGTAATGAATGTATAGAACTGTGTCAGGATATACTGGATGCAGAGGAACAGCATCATGTGGCTGACGGAAATATAATTTCTGATGATCCGGCTAATCTTCCGAAGCCAAAAGAGATATACGAGATACTTTCTGAATATGTGATAGGACAGGATGAAGCAAAAAAGGCTCTTTCTGTAGCTGTATACAATCACTACAAAAGGATAAGCTGCAATCTGGATGATGATGTCGAGATACAGAAGAGTAATATAATAATGGTGGGCCCAACAGGGTCAGGTAAGACACTGCTGGCTCAGACGCTTGCAAAAATATTGAATGTTCCGTTTGCGATCGCGGATGCAACTGCTCTTACAGAGGCCGGTTATGTAGGAGAAGATGTAGAGAACATACTGCTCAAGCTCATTCAGGCGGCAGATTATGACATAGAAAAAGCTCAGCGTGGGATAATATACGTTGATGAAATAGATAAGATATCAAGAAAGTCGGAAAATCCTTCGATTACAAGAGATGTCAGCGGAGAAGGTGTTCAGCAGGCTCTCCTGAAGATACTTGAAGGTACTGTAGCAAATGTACCTCCTCAGGGTGGCAGAAAACACCCTCATCAGGATTTCCTGCAGTTTGACACTACAAACGTTTTGTTCATATGTGGGGGAGCATTTGATGGACTTGATAAAGTAGTGCAGAGAAGAATAGGGGAAAAGACGATAGGATTCAATTCAAATGTCGACAGCAACAAGATAGAGCAGGCTGAAATACTGAAAAATATCCAGCCTGAAGACCTGCTGAAGTACGGCCTCATACCTGAGTTCGTAGGCAGACTTCCTGTTCTTGTGACACTTGAAGAGCTTTCAAAGGATGCTCTTATGGAAATAATAACGGAGCCGAAGAATGCTCTGATAAAGCAGTACAAAAAGCTTTTTGCAATGGATAATGTAGAACTTGAGGTCAGAAAAGATGCTGTTGAGGCGATAGCTGAAAAAGCACTTGAAAGAAAAACGGGTGCCCGTGGACTCAGAGGCATTATGGAGAAGATAATGAACAATATAATGTATGAGCTGCCTTCAAGAAATGATGTCGATAAATGTATAATCACCAGGGAAACCGTAGAGAAAGACAAAGATCCTGAACTTGTACTGTCAGATTCTGCTAAACACATCGAAGCAGAGAAAACTAAGGCAGAAACAGCGTAAGACTATCCGGGGCGGCTTTTTATAAGTCGCCTTGTTTAATAATACATACCGGAAAAACAAGACCGGTGTGATTTTGAAAAATAGGAGGTTATTTATGGAAGACAAGACTAAAAAACCGATAGAAATAGATGAAAATAAAACAAATGACATGATGGAAGAAGATACCATGGATCTGCCGATGATACCGCTTCGCGGTCTGTCTGTATTTCCTAATATGGTATTGCATTTCGATATAGGCAGGGAAAAATCTATAAATGCTCTTGAAAAGGCTATGATAATGAATCAGCATATATTCCTTGCATCCCAGAAGGACGATAATACTGATCTTCCTACACCTGAGGATTTTTATCATATAGGCACGATAGGAAAGATAAAGCAGATGCTTAAATTGCCTGGGGATTCTATAAGAGTGCTTGTGGAAGGCGTTTGCAGAGGTGAGATCGAGGAAGTGCTGTTTGAGGTCCCTTATTTTAAATGCCGTATAAAAAAAATAGAAGATAAGGAATATCCTTCAGATGACACGGAAGCAGAAGCATTGATGCGTACAGTACTTTCAAACTTTGATGAATATATCAATATCAATCAGAACCTTACCCCGGAGATATTCGCAACAGTGGTGACGATAGAGGAACCGGGAAGAATGGCTGATATGATAGCTTCTCATCTTGAAATAAAGCTTGAAGACAAACAGCAGCTTCTTGAAACTCTCGATCCGAAAGAAAGACTTGAAAAGCTGAATTCCATTCTTATTAAGGAAATAGAGATACTTAATATAGAGCAGGATATTTCCAGCAAAGTGAAGTCTCAGATAAATAAAAATCAGAGAGAATATTATCTGAGAGAGCAGATGAGAGCCATCCAGGAGGAACTGGGAGTCGCCGAGGATATAGAAGATGAAGTTTCAGGTTTTATGGAGCAGCTGGAATCTCTGAATCTTGATGAGAAAACAAAGGACAAGGTCGAAAAGGAAATCAAGCGATTTTCAAAGATGCAGCCATCTTCTGCAGAAGCTACGGTAAGCCGAAACTATATAGAAACTATTCTCTCACTGCCTTGGAACAGTGAAAGTGAAGATAACATAGACCTTAATAAGGCTGAAAAGATACTGAATGAGGATCATTACGGGCTTGAAAAAGTAAAGGAAAGAGTGCTTGAATATCTGGCTGTAATGCAGCTTTCCGATGGCCTGAAAGGCCCTATACTCTGTCTTGTAGGACCTCCGGGAGTCGGAAAGACTTCTATTGCCAGAAGCATCGCCAGATCTATCGGCAGGGAATTTGTAAGAATGTCTCTTGGAGGAGTACGTGACGAAGCGGAGATAAGAGGTCACAGAAGGACTTATATAGGTGCTATACCTGGAAGGATAATAAGTGCGATAAAGGATTGCGGTACCAAAAATCCCGTATTCCTTTTTGACGAGGTAGACAAGATCGGAGCTGATTACAAAGGTGATCCGGCATCGGCTCTTCTTGAGGTTCTTGATCCTGAACAGAACAAGGACTTTACGGACCATTATCTGGAGGTGCCTTTCGATCTTTCAAAGGTAATGTTCATAACTACTGCCAATACTACCAGCACTATCCCTAGACCTCTGCTGGACAGAATGGAAGTGATAGAGGTCAGCGGATATACCGAGGAGGATAAGCTGAATATAGCACAGAAATATCTTGTTCCGAAACAGATAAAGGAAAACGGTCTTACAAAAAGTAATATATCCTTTACCGAACAGGGCCTGAGGACTATAATCAATTACTATACGAGAGAATCCGGAGTCAGAAATCTGGAACGTGAGATCGGAAACATATGCAGAAAAGTGGCACGCAACGTAGTATCAGGGGAAACAGGCAGAGTAAGTGTTACAGGAAAGAAAGTACAGCAATTCCTGGGAAAGAAGAAATTCAGATTTGATATAATCAAAGGGGAAAAGGAAGTGGGAGTCACAACAGGACTTGCGTGGACCACAGTGGGAGGAGATACTCTGTTCATAGAGACAACTGCTGTTCCCGGATCAGGAAAGCTCGTTCTTACCGGTCAGATGGGAGATGTTATGCAGGAATCTGCCAAGGCGGGAGTGAGCTATATAAGATCACAGACAAAAAAGCTGAAGATAGATGATGATTTTTATAAGAAATACGATCTTCATATCCATATTCCTGAAGGCGCTATACCTAAGGACGGACCGTCGGCAGGAGTTACGATGTGTACAGCAATAATATCGACTCTTACAGGAATACCTGCCAGAAAAGATGTGGCAATGACCGGAGAAATAACCTTGCGGGGCAAGGTGCTGCCTGTAGGCGGTATAAGAGAAAAAGTGATGGCAGCTCACAGGGCAGGGATACGAAAGGTTCTCTTGCCTGCTGATAATGAAGCAGATATACAGGAGATACCGGAAACAGTAAGGGACGATATGGAATTTGTTCTTATAAAAAATGTCGATGATGCCTTGAAGCATGTTCTCGTAAAGGATGCAAAAAATGATAATTAAAAAATCAGATATAGAAGCGATAGCTGTAAGACCGGATCAGTATCCGGAAGGAAACATAAAGGAAATAGCCTTTGCCGGGAGATCCAATGTGGGAAAGTCATCGCTTCTGAACCTGATAACCGGCCGCAAAAAGCTTGCTCATGTCAGTGGCAGCCCGGGGAAGACCAGGACGATAAATTTTTATATAATAAACGACAGCTTCCGGATCGTCGATCTTCCGGGATACGGGTATGCAAAAGTTTCAAGGACAGTGTCTGAAAGCTGGGGAGAAATGATGGAAAGATATCTTGAAAATCGAGAAAATCTGCTTAAAGTAGTGCAGCTGGTAGATATAAGACATGATCCATCAAGACAGGATATAGAGATGTACGATTATCTCAGGCATTACGGCCTTGACGGCATAGTTGTTGCGACAAAAGCGGACAAGATTTCAAGAAATCAGATGGACAGGCAGCTGCGGAATATAAGACATACTCTCGGGCTTTCAGCATATGATAAAGTATTTCCCGTGTCATCCTTGAAAAGGACAGGTTATCAGGAACTTCTTGATGAAATAGAAAGAGTTTTGGAAGGATAGGCAACAGATGCAGTTTTTGGGAATAAATGTACTTTTGAGGAGAATAAAAGCCATTAAATTCATGATGGCTGACAGATCAGTGCCCAAGAGGAAAAAAGCTCTGATAATTTTAGGCATAGTATATATTTTTATGCCGATAGATCTTATACCGATTGTACTGTTGCCTATATCATGGGTCGATGACGTCGCATTATGGCTGTTTATACTGTGGTATCTGAGAAGTGAACTGGACAAATACTGGAACGGCGGCAAATCAAAAGATCTTTCGAAAAAATACCGTGGAAAAACATTTGTAGATGATGTAGAATATGAGGTGAATGAAAATAAAGGAGAAAAACCTGATGAAAAATGAGACCATCGGTACAGTTATGATAACTCAGCAGCAGATAGACAAGAGAGCTGAGGAAATAGCCAGACAGATAGAACGCGATTTTGACGGAGAAGAGGTGGTTCTGGTTGGTATATTGAGAGGCGCGGTCATGTGGATGGTTGATATAATGAAAAATCTGAAACTTGATCTTACTATCGATTTTATGGCTGTCAGCAGCTACGGAGCTTCGACCAAATCATCAGGAATAGTCAAGATAAATAAGGATCTGGATACGGATATAGAAGGAAAGAACGTTATCATAATCGAAGATATAGTCGATTCAGGGACCACTTTGAATTATCTTAAAGGGTATTTTGAGAACAGAGACGCCCGTGTAGTAAAAATATGCGCCCTACTAGACAAACCTGAAGGGAGAAAAACGGATATAGATGTTGATTACATAGGATTTACCGTTGACGACAGGTTTATTGTCGGATACGGTCTTGACTATGATCAAAAATATAGAAATCTTCCGTACATCACGTACCTGGAAGAATAGACAAAATACATAAGGAGAATGAAAATGGGTTACAAAGTAAAAATCGGTTTATCAAACAAGCATGTACATTTGCAGAAGGATCATATAGATATCCTTTTCGGGAAGGGACATGAGCTGACTCCTACAAAGGCACTGGTACAGCCCGGTCAGTTCGCATCTGAAGAAAAAGTGGATATAGTCGGACCTAAAAACACCCTGAAGGGAATAAGGGTTCTGGGACCGGCAAGACCTGAAACACAGGTGGAACTGGCAATGACAGATGCCAGAGTATTGGGTATAAAGGCTCCTGTAAGAGAATCAGGCAAGCTGGAGGGTACTCCGGGCTGCAAGCTCGTTGGTCCATGCGGAGAAGTTGAGCTCGATCATGGCGTTATCATAGCATTGAGGCATGTGCATCTCAATCCTGAACAGGCGGAAGAGGCAGGTGTAAAAGACAAGGATATAGTATGTCTTAAGATCGATGGTGAAAGAGGGCTTATCTTTGACAACGTTCTTGTACGTGCCGGAACGAAGCATGAGAAGGAAGTGCATCTTGATACTGATGAAGGCAACGCTGCAGGATGCGGTCCTGATGCTGTGGCAGAAATAATTAAATGATTTGCATACCGGAGCGGCAAATGCGCTCCGGTATTTTTATCTCAGTATAAAAGAAAAATCTGCTTTACAAGAAACATAACATGTAGTATCATATAGTAATGTAAGCCGCTCTGAAAAGGTTTTAAATACAGTTGTGAAAACTGATACCTGTTCAGGCGAGACTGGATAGAGGAGGTAATTTTTAATGTACGCAATTATTGAAACAGGCGGTAAACAGTACAGAGTTAAAAACGGTGATCAGATCGCTGTAGAAAAACTCGGTGTGGCCGACGGAGAAAAGGTTGTATTCGACAAAGTACTTGTTGCAGGTGAAGGTGCAGAGGTAAAAGTGGGGACACCTTATATCGATGGTATTACTGTAGAGGGAAAAGCCGTAGAAAACGGAAAAGGCAAGAAAGTTGTTATCTTCAAGTATAAGGCAAAAAAGGACTACAGAAAGAAGCAGGGTCATAGACAGCCTTATACACTTGTAGAAATAACTTCTATAGGCGGAAACGGTGCGGTGATTGAAGAGACTGCTGCAGCAGCCGGATCTGAAGAACCTAAAACCGCTAAAAAACCGGCTTTGAAATCGATGAGAAAAGCTGAACTCATAGAGTTTGCTAAGGAAAACAACATCGAGATAGATGAAAAAGCCACAAATGCGGTAATGATAGAAACGATAGAAGCCGCATTGAACTGATTTTGGAAAGGTATTTGTTTTATTTGATATAAGCGAGGAGGTGTCTGGTCGATGGCAAGTAAAAAAGGTGTAGGTAGCTCGAAAAACGGTCGTGACAGTGAGTCGAAACGTTTAGGCGTTAAGACAGGTGACGGTCAGTTTGTTAGTGCCGGTAGCATTTTGGTTAGACAGAGAGGGACTAAGTTCCATCCTGGAAACAATGTGGGAATCGGCGGAGATGATACTTTATTTGCGAAGATTGACGGAGCTGTTAAGTTTGAAAGATATGGCAAGACTAGGAAGCAAGTAAGCGTATATCCAAAAGAAGCGTAAACAGACGTGTTTTGAGCCCCTATTTAACAATAGGGGCTTTATATTTAGTTAAAGGTGAGGGAGGACTCATGTTTGTAGACAGAGCCAGAATTTTTATAAAATCAGGAAAAGGCGGAAACGGGGCTGTTTCATTCAGGCGGGAACCGTTTGTACCGGAGGGAGGTCCTGACGGAGGTGACGGAGGTAAAGGCGGAGACGTCATCTTTCAGGCTGATGAAAATCTCAGAACCCTTATGGACTTCAGGTACAAACGTAAATATGAGGCAGAAAACGGCCAGGACGGAATGAAAAAGAAGCGTTACGGCAAGAACGGCCGGGATCTGGTGATCAAGGTCCCTGTAGGTACGGTGGTTATAGATGAAGAGTCCGGACTTGTAATGAAGGATCTTACGAGAAACGGACAATCTTTTATAGCTGCAAAGGGTGGAAAAGGAGGCAAAGGAAATGTCAAATACACCACTTCCACAAGACAGGCGCCTAATTTTGCAGAAGCCGGCGGATTTGCAAAAGAACGGAGCATAATACTTGAAATGAAGCTGATAGCTGATGTAGGTCTTGTGGGATTCCCAAATGTAGGCAAATCCACATTTCTGTCAGTTGCAACGAGTGCAAAACCGAAAATAGCCAATTATCATTTTACTACTATTGATCCGAATCTGGGCGTGGTCAAGATATTTGATACCAGTTTTGTGATAGCTGATATAGCGGGTATAATAGAAGGAGCACATGAGGGGGCTGGTCTCGGTCATAAATTTCTCAAGCACATAGAACGGACAAAGATACTGATCCATATAGTAGATGTATCCGGCAGTGAGGGGAGAGATCCTGCAGACGATTTTGAAAAGATAAACAGAGAACTTGAGCAGTACGATCCCAAACTCATGAAGAAACCTCAGATCGTTGTAGCAAACAAGATAGATCTGATAGGAGAAGATGATCCGAGGTATATAGAATTCAAAAATTATGTGGAAAATAAAGGATATAAGGTATTCCCTATGTCAGCGCCTATAAATCAGGGCGTGAAAGATATTCTGGCAGAAGCAGCAGAACGTCTGCAGCAGCTTCTTCTTGAACCTCAGGATGAAGAAGAGTACGAAATGTTCGATTTTGAAGCTGACGAGAATGATCCTGAATACAGGACCGTGACTGTAGAATTTGACGGAACAGATTTCATACTCAGTGGGAAACAGCTTGAAAAAATCTTTAATTCTACAAATTTTAATGATTCAGGCTCTCTTAGATATCTTTACAGGTATATAGAAAAGAGCGGAGCTATAGACAAAATGAAAGAAATGGGTATAGAAGACGGTGATACAATAAAAGTGATGGACTTTGAATTTGAATATATGGACGAAGAGTATTTCTAGACGTATTCGATAAAAGAAGGCTTAAATTTTCAAAAGGCCTTCTTTTTTTGTGCCTTGAAAATATAGATATTATAGGAGGTACGAGCAATGAAAAACAAGATTTTGAAACAGGCAGGGATAGTTATCATCATAGCTGTGGCATTGTTTATATCAAAGAACTCGCCTGTGGATGTTATGGAACGTGGTGCGGATACAATATTGGGATATATGGAAGTTAATTATACGGCTGATACTTTCCGCAGCATAGCTGACAGAGGAAAAGCAGCAGCAGTTTCGGCAACATCAAAAGTGAGTGAGGCTGTAGGAGCAATTGCAGGACGGCCTGTATACAGCGACCCTATAGACAGTGAATTTTCAGGAAATGAAGCGTCGGTTTATGCTGTAGGAGGAGGCCAGGTAACGGAAACCGGTGAAAATGATGAAATCGGAAAATATATCAGGATAACTCATGGTGATTACGGAGAAAGCCTGTACGGAAATCTTAAATCAGTGAATGTAGAGGCACCTTCCAGAGTAAAAAAAGGGCAGATAATAGGTATATATGAAAAATCCGAGGACAGAGAATTTTATTATTCTTTTAGGGAATTTGACTGATATTGTGTTATACTTATAGACGATTACTTTAAGATGGAGGAACCTGATGAAACATCCTACAAGAGGTGAATGTGAAGAAATGCTTTACATGTATGGAACACCGGAGCATGTAAGAAATCACTGCAGAGCAGTGGCTGATACGGCATGTATAGTTGCAAGAGCTCTCAATGACAGTGGTGCATGTCTGGATATAGGACTCATCGAGGCAGCAGGTATGCTGCATGATATTGCAAGGACAAAGGACAGGCACTGGGAAGCCGGTGCGGACATTGTGAGAGAAATGGGGTACGATGAGGAAAGCAGGATAATAAGAGTTCATATGACTTATTCTCCTTTTTCCGATATAAGTAAAGTTAACGAGACCGACATGGTATGTCTTGGGGATCGTCTTGTGAAAGAAGATAAATATGTAGGTCTTGATGAAAGAATAGATTACGTGATAGAAAAAATGCAGCGTAACGGAAATTTTGATGCCAGACCTTTCATACTTGAGAAAAAAAAAGATTGTCAGAGATTTCTGGATCAGATAGAGTCAGTAATAGGCATATCAGTAGATGATTTGATAAGAAAAAATGTCAGGGCGGAGAAGAATAACGATGAAGATAGACAGTGATTTGCAGAGAATACTCAAAAGAGTGGAAAAACCGGCAAGGTATATAGGGGGAGAGGTGAATTCCGTATCAAAAAATCCGGAAAAGGTATCGGTACGTTTTGGATTTGCTTTTCCGGATATTTATGAGATAGGGATGTCATACATGGGAATGCAGATACTGTATGATATATTGAATAAAAATGAGGATATATACTGTGAGAGGATATTTGCGCCTGCAGGAGATATGGAAGCGATAATGAGAAAAGAAGGCCGAGAACTGTTTACCCTTGAAACGTTTACACCTGTAAGGAATCTGGATATTATAGGATTTACCTTGCAGTATGAGCTTTCATATACTAATATCCTTAATATGCTTGAACTGGGGGGCATCCCTCTTAGAAGAAAAGAAAGAGATGACAGATATCCTGTCATAGTAGCCG
>CALCKF010000008.1 GCA_937966095.1 uncultured Eubacterium sp. | reverse complement strand
ATTCGATCATCCGTTAATTCAGCATAAAACGGCTATGATAAGAAAGCAGGAGACCAGTGTCAAGGATTTCAGGGAGCTGGTCAAGGAAATAGCTATGCTGATGGGGTATGAGGCTACAAGGAAGCTTCCGCTGGAGGAAGTTGAAATAACTACACCAATGCAGAAAACCACAGTCAAAATGCTTAAGGGCGAGGATATTGCGATAGTACCTATTTTGAGAGCAGGCCTTGGAATGGTGGACGGTATGCTGGCTCTGGTGCCCAATGCCAAGGTAGGACATATAGGTCTTTACAGAGATCCTAAGACTCATGAGCCGGTTGAATATTACTGCAAGCTGCCTAATGATATAGAGAAAAGAGAGATATTCGTAGTGGATCCTATGCTTGCTACAGGCGGCAGCGCATCAGCGGCTATTGATTTCATAAAGGCCAGAGGCGGCAAAAGGATAATATTCATGTGTCTTATAGCAGCTCCGGAAGGGATAGAAGTTTTGCAGAAAGAGCACCCTGATGTGGACATATTCATAGCTGCAAAGGATGAAAAGCTTAATGAAAACGCCTACATACTTCCTGGTCTGGGAGATGCAGGAGACAGACTCTATGGTACGAAGTAATGGTACACTTTAGAGATCCTGCTATTTTTATAAACCGCCCCCGTGATGTAAGCGATATGCATGGATATGTGAGGGCGGCATGATAAAACAGGAAATTTGGAGGAAAAAAATGAAGTATGATTTTATACCTGACAGTGTGAGCAATTATGACAATGTTTATGATGTGTTGAAGGAAAGGGGATTTATAGAGCAGTCTACCGATGAGGAAAAGGTGCGGGAGCTTTTGCAGAACGAAAAAGTGAAATTCTATATAGGCTTCGATCCTACGGCAGACTGTCTTCATGTCGGACATTTCATGCAGGTAATAATAATGATGTATATGCAGAAGTACGGACATACACCTGTGGTCCTGATAGGCGGCGGAACAGGATTCGTGGGAGATCCGTCGGGAAGGAGCGACATGCGTCAGATGATGACCGCGGAAACCATTGAGAACAACTGCATTGCATTCAAGCATCTTTTTGACAAGTTCCTTGATTTTGATGAAGAATGGCAGTATGAGGGGAACAACGGAGTTTTTTCGCCGGGACATGAAAACAAGGCTCCCGAACCCGGCAAGGCCATAGCTGTAAACAATGCGAGATGGCTGCTGCCATTGAACTATATAGATTTTATCAGAGAGATAGGCTCATGCTTCAATGTGAATACGATGCTGAGAGCCGAATGTTTCAAGCAGAGAATGGATAGAGAAGGCGGACTGACAATGTTCGAACTCAACTATATGCTTATGCAGAGCTATGATTTCATGGTCATGGCACGTGATTTCGGCGTAAAGATACAGTTCGGCGGCAACGACCAGTGGTCCAATATCATCGGCGGTGTAGACCTCACCAGGAAAAAGACGGGCAAAGAGGTGTACGGCATGACATTTTCTCTGCTGACCAATTCTGAAGGAAAGAAAATGGGCAAGACACAGAAAGGAGCTCTGTGGCTCGATGCCGCAAAGACTTCTCCATATGAATTCTATCAGTACTGGAGAAATGTGGCGGATGCGGATGTTGAAAAATGTCTCAGAATGCTTACTTTCCTGCCTATGGATGAGGTAAAGAGACTTTCCTCCCTGGAGGACAGGGAGATCAATAAGGCCAAGGAGATCCTGGCATTTGAAGTCACTAAGCTGGTACATGGAGAGGAAGAGGCAGCCCAAGCTCAGGAAGCTGCCAGAGCCGCTTTCGGAGGCGGATCAGATCTTTCAGGCATGCCTGCAGTGAAGTTCGAAGCATCGAAGCTGGCAGGAGAAGGAATAGGAGTAGTGACATTCATAAAGGAACTGGGATTAGTGCCAAGTAACAGAGAAGGCTTTATGACCATAGAACAGGGCGGACTCAAGCTGGGCGGAGAAAAGATATCCTACAAGAAACTGCTGATAACTCCGGATCTGTTTGAAGATGGGAAACTGCTGGTGGAAAAAGGGAAGAAGAAAAAAATAGTAGTCGAACTTATATGACAAGGATCATATCCTGGTAAGATCGGTATGAAAATCAAAGTGCATGGAAGGCGCAGAGCCGCATGCACTTTTTGTATGTGCATTATACATTCAATTTTTTGCCAACAGCATTGACAATGCTAAAATGCTATTATATAATGCAAATACAGATTATATAAGAGCAAAAAGTGATTATAATGATCATTGTGCAGAAAATGATGTTGTAAAAGGAGAATAAGATGGCGAGAACATATAATGATAAGATGTTCGTGGAAACGTTTGAACGCGAATATACATGGCTGAATGGCTTTATGAGGAATGTGGCACGTTACGGCGGAAACGATGCGCTGATAGACCCGCTTACTGAAAGAAAATGGAATTACAGCCAGCTGAATGCTGAAGCCAACAGACTGGCTCATGCTCTCAGAGAAGATGGGGTAGGAAAAGACGATGTCGTGATGTCGGTGCTGGTAAATTGTCCGGAATTCTGTTTTTCTTACATAGGACCGAGGAAGATAGGGGCTATAATAAACCTGGCAAATTTCAAGCTTTCATCCGGAGAGCTTTCTCTGCTGATAAATCATAACAGACCGAAGGTCATAATTTATGCGGCAGAAGTCAGAGATATGGTGGCAGAGGCTGTAGAGATGGCCGAACATAAACCGGTAAATGTTGTTATGGCTGATAATCTGGACGGTAAAACTCTGCCAGAAGGTCATATAGCATATGATGATTATGTCAAAGGAAGATCTGAGGAAAACCCGGTGAAGGATTTTACGCCGCATATATATGATGAAGTAGTGAGGATGTGCACAAGCGGTACATCATCACTTCCTAAAAGCGTGCCTATAAATGATATAAATGAAGTCCTGTCGGCCCATGATGCCATAATGCATTATCCGCTCAACTGCAAGGATGTATGCATGAATATGACGCCGCTTTTCCACAGAGGCGGAAGCCATTCCGGGGGAACATGTCCTACATTTTTCGTAGGAGGCACACTGGTGCTTATGAGGACGTTCTCGCCGAGGACAACGCTGCAGTATGTGGAAAAATTCGGTATAACATATCTTACAGGATCTCCTGCAACGCTTGAAATGCTGGCACATGTGCAGGAAAAGACTCCGTTCGACCTTTCCAGACTCAGAGGGGTTGTAACGATGGGAGCACCTCTTGAGAAGGCTGCCTGCAACAGGTTTCTCGAGGTACTGACACCTAATATCCTGAATGGATACGGGACTACGGAGACGTTCTGGAATTCATTCCTGAGACCGTATGATCTTCCTGATTATGCCGGCACCGTGGGAGGCAGCTGTATAGATGATGAAGTCAGAGTGGTAAAGGTATATGAAGACAGAAAAGCGGAGCCTGATGAGCTTGTGCCGATGGACAACGCAACTGTGGGAGAGATAATAATCAGCACGCCGGGAAAGAGCACTTACAGCTATTACAACAATCCTGAAGAGGAGGAAAAGAAATTCTACAAAGGATGGATGTATACAGGCGATCTGGGCTATTGGGATGAAAATCTGTATGTGACGGTAAACGGAAGAAAGGATGATATGATCGTATGCTCAGCCGAGAATATCTACCCTACGCAGATTGAGGAGATCCTCAATGAGTTTGACAAAGTTGCCGATTCCATGGTCACATCAGTACCGGATAAGGTAAGAGGTCAGGCTGTAGTAGCATATGTGACGGCAAAGGATAAGTCTCTGACTATAGCAGAGCTTTCGCAGTTCTGCAATGATCATCCTATGCTTTCCGCATATAAAAAGCCTAGATGGTTTGCTATAGTTGATGATCTTCCTTATACGGCTACCGGCAAAAAGATGCATTACGTTATGAAACAGAGAGCTGAAGAGGATCTGGAAAAAGGATTGCTGAGAAGGAAATAAGATATTCTGACAGTGAGGAGAGGTGCTTGGAATGTGGGAATACAGGAGAAGAGTGCGTTACTATGAAACAGACAGGATGGGTGTAGTACATCATTCCAACTATCTGAGACTTATAGAGGATGCGCGGCTTGACTGGGTCGGAGAATATATCATGAATTATAATGATATGGAGAAAATGGGCGTGATAATACCCGTAGTAAGTGCAACCGGTAATTTTAAGGCTTTTCTGCGATATGACGATCCGTTCTCCGTAAGAGTGAGGCTTACCAGGTTTACAGGTGTAAGGATGTGTTTCAGTTATGAGCTGTATAACACAGAAACAGGAGAATTATGCTATGACGGTGTCAGCGAACATTATTTCGCAGCGGATGGGGATTATCGGCCCATCTCTGTAAAGAGAAAATTTCCGGAGCTTTACAGAGCTTTTGAAAAAATGCTCGACACTGAACAGAAATAAAAACAGGCGGCCGAAAGGCCGCTGTTTGATTGCCGGAAATAAAGATCAATGCATACTGTCTGCCTCCTGCTTCAGTATATCCAGAAAAAGAAGAGCCGCAGGATTCAGCAGCGATTTTTTCCATGCAACAGCGCAGTCTATAGAATATGTGTCATCGATAGGAAGTGTTCGGATATTATCCGAGACAACATTATCCGGTATTACTTTGGGAAGTATTGATATACCCAGTCCTGCGCTTACAGAAAGAAGTACGGATTTTATATCACGGAACTGATTTATTATATTTGGGGAAAATCTGTGAGTCCTGCAGAAATTCATTATCTGCATATAGAGAATGGGATTTTCCTCTTCCGATAACAATATGAATTTTTCGTGCTGCAGAGCTGCGATATCAGGTGTCTTTCCGTCGCTTTCAAAATCTCCCGGAAGTATGAAATTGAGAGTATCGGTATGCACCTGCATCATATCGAACTCGTCGCTGTCTGGAAGGATATCGGCGTACAGGAAATGAAAGTCATAGGGATCGTCGTCCTGATCCATAAGGCTTTCGCCGCTGGAAACAAAGGTTATGTCTACTACTATATCTGGGTATTTTCTGTTGAACGCTTTAAGACATCGCCTTAAAAATGTATCTGATGTCGCTATTGTGGCGATGGAAAGATGGCCTTTGGCTCCGTCGTGCAGCTGTTTCACGGCATATGACCCTTTACGCGCAGCTTCGAGTATCTCCTGAGCATATGGTACGAATGTACGGCCCTCTTCCGTAAGACGGACATCACGTTTTGTTCTGTAGAACAGCCTGACTCCCAGCTGCTGTTCAAGATCGTTTATATGGCGGCTGATGGTGGACTGCGGTACACCGTTCTGACGCGCTGCATTGGTGAAATTCAGCATTTTGCTCACTGCGAGAAAACTTTTTATCTGATTGAGATGCATACATTGTACCTCGTTTATTGACACTGCTTTTTACTGATGTTATCATCAGACTGAAAGAAACGGCTTATCCGGAAAATATATAATTTGCAAAGAATTATCCGATTTTGCTATTATATAATAATAGGGCAGTGATGTAAAGGTCAGGCGGAGGATTTATGAGGGATAAAGTTGAAAAAATTGTTATCACGGGAATGGGTGCAGTGACTCCCATAGGATGCGGAGTCGGGAGATACTGGAATAATCTCGTGAACGGTAAATGCGGGGTAGACAGTATAACCAGCTTTGATGCGGCTAATCTGGCGGTAAGGATAGCAGCTGAAGTAAAGGATTTTGACATAGAAGCATTCATGCCTAAAAAGATGATACATGAAACCGATGCTTTCACACAATACGCATATGCTGCTGCAAAAGAGGCGTTAGGTGACAGTCTTCCGGCATCTCCTGAGCGCACCGGTATAGTCATGGGGACTGCGATGGCAGGAGTTGCGACGACAGCGGCAACTCAGGAGGTACTTACAAATGCTGTACATAAAAATGTGGGGCCGAGATTCGTTCCCCGCATACTGGGAAACATCGCAGCAGCTCAGATAGCGATCTCATATGGTATATGCGGTCCCAGCTCCACGCTGTCCACTGCATGTGCATCAGGCTGTGATGCTGTTTCGATGGGGGCAATGATGCTGATGTCGGATGAAGCAGATGCGGTTCTTGCTGTGGGATCAGAGAGTATATTATGCCCTCTGGTGATCTATTCACTGGCTAATGCACATACGCTGTCAAGGATCAATGATGATCCGCAGCATGCCTGCAGACCTTTTGACATAAGCCGGAATGGTTTTGTAATAGGTGAAGGCGGGGGTGCTCTGATCCTGGAAAAGGAGTCACACGCCATATCAAGAGGAGCTGAGATATATGCCGAGCTCGCAGGATGGGCCAATAACAATGATGCGTACCATGTCATCAAGCCGGATCCGGATGGGGTCAAGGCTGCCGAATGCATGAAACAGGCAATGGGCCGGGCAGGTATCATGCCGGATGATATGGATTATATAAATGCTCACGGGACCGGTACGAAGATCGGAGATAAAGCAGAGCTGTCCGCATTCAGCACGGTTTTCGGAGATTCACGTCCTGCCATAAGCTCTACTAAAGGAGCGACAGGGCATGTCATGGGAGGAGGCGGGCTGACGGAGTCCATAGCCTGCATACAGGCTATAAGGACAGGTATCATACCGCCTACGCTTAATCTGGAGGAACCGGAAGGAGATTTCGATTTTGTGGCAGGCGAAAGCAGGAATCAGAGGGTGGATACAGCCATGAATACGGCTTTCGGATTCGGAGGGCAGAATGCAGCTCTGATTTTCAGAAAGTATGAAGAGTGAAGTTCAAAAAACCTTTGACAACAGGAGATATGATGTGTAAAATAAATCTGTGTCACATCGGTGACACAGATTTTTTCGTGCGAGCAGGATGGTGAGCCGTCCGGGCCAGCACGGCTGAAACAAGTTTTAGTTCGCCGAAACCGTTTTATGACTGCGATCCTATTGCATATTTCATAAAATCAAGTAGGCAGGGCCGAAAAAGTTTACATGGTAAACCCAGTAGGTAGAAAGGAAGAAAAGATGAGTTCATTTATCGCAAAGCCTGCAGAAGTCGAACGTAAATGGTACGTT
Source organism: uncultured Eubacterium sp. (assembly GCA_937966095.1). GTDB lineage: Bacteria > Bacillota > Clostridia > Peptostreptococcales > Anaerovoracaceae > Lentihominibacter. The sequence goes on along the minus strand of CALCKF010000008.1, from coordinate 1,480 downwards.
GTGGATGCAGAAGGCAAAAATCTGGGAAGAATGGCATCTCAGATAGCGGCAGTTCTCAGAGGAAAGAACAAGCCGACTTACACACCTCACGTTGACTGCGGAGATTACGTTATCGTTATCAACGCCGAAAAAGTAGAGGTAACAGGCAAGAAGAGAAAAGAAAAGATCTACAAGAGACATACCGGCTATCCGGGCGGCCTCAGAGAAGTGACTTTCGAGCAGATGCTTGAGAAGCATCCTACAGAAGTAGTAAGACACGCTGTAAAAGGTATGATGCCTAACGGTAAGCTCGGCAGGCAGATGTACAAGAAGTTAAAGGTCTATGCAGGTCCTGAGCACGATCATCAGGCTCAGAAGCCGGAAGTTCTGGATATTTAAGGAAGGGAGGAATTAAACGATGGCAAAGACACAGTATTACGGAACAGGAAGAAGAAAATCTTCAGTTGCTAGAGTTAGATTGATCCCTGGTAACGGAAATATCACAGTTAACAAAAAGCCTCTTGACGATTATCTTGCAATGGAAATCGTAAAGAGAGAGGTTAAAAGACCTTTCGAGATCGCCGGATGTGAAGGAAAGTTCGACGTTATAGCGACAGTTCACGGCGGAGGATATACGGGACAGGCAGGAGCATTGAGACATGGTATCTCGAGAGCTCTCTGCGAAGCTGACAGAGAAGCCTACAGACCGGCTCTCAAAGCAGCAGGTTTCCTTACAAGAGACTCAAGAATGAAGGAAAGAAAGAAATACGGTCTCAAAAAAGCGAGAAGAGCAAGCCAGTTCTCAAAGAGATAGGGAGACCTATCCCGGCGAGGCACGAGCCGCAGGAAGGTCCCCTGTCAGAAGCGCAGGACTTCAGTTCGTGGCGCTTTACGGCTCAGCGAGACTCACAAAGACTCAGAACCCCTGCATTTGCAGGGGTTTTTATTTTGCAAAAAAGGTTTGAATGAGAGTTTTGTCATTGGTACATTTTACTTACAGGTACGAAAAGAAAAAAATGGAAGTGTTCGCAGTTACGAACTGGAAAGCCGCCTTAGAAAAAACAGAGGAGAAAATAAGCTGATATCATATCTGTGAAAACTTTAAAAAGATTGTTAGACCGAGAAGAAAGCCGCTTTTTTCAGACAATATTCAGGCTGTAAATTCAAAGGTTGTATGATACTGCGGAAATGTTCAAATAAATGCAGGAAAGCCAGACGAGAAATGTTGTTTTCATCCAATAATATCATCTCGGCAAAGGATTTACAAAGACATCATGTGAAGGGAAATATCCCTGATTAAATTTGAATATATATTTACCCACTTTACCCTTCTGAATGGGCGATGTCAAACTTGATTTTCTGTATTACAATATACAGATATTATGAAATATATGAATAATGATATTTTAGTATGAGTGTACTTCAGTTGATGACCGAAGAAATAACAAAGGAGACCAGCTATGAAAAGTCAAGGTAAATATCAGAAGAAAATAGAATAAAA
>CALCKF010000007.1 GCA_937966095.1 uncultured Eubacterium sp. | reverse complement strand
TTTTATTCTATTTTCTTCTGATATTTACCTTGACTTTTCATAGCTGGTCTCCTTTTATGAAAATCGAATACAATTCACCTACATATCCGCGTCAGTGGCGACCTTACGTTCCAATTTGTTTCTGCTGGTATCTTTTGCCAGAGCCAGACAAATCGCACCGCCGAGACCTCCTATAACAAACATTGCCACCCAACCTGTGAGAGCTCCGGAAGAAGCGTAAAGGGTAGTGAAGATCAGAGGGAAAACCACACATCCGATCTTGTTCAGCTCGGTCAGAAGACCTGAAGATATACCAGCTTTAACACCTGCACAATCCGGATGTTCCATCATAAGAGTTCTTGCTGCGATAAGAGCGAATCCAAGACTCAGTCCTGCTACGTTTATCATGATGCATGATGCTACGATATTTCCTGTGAACGCTGAAGCAGGGTACATGAATGATGCAAAAATCATTGCCGGGATCATAACCTTCTTTCTGGCTCCTTTCAGAAGTTTGTCAGCAATAAACGGCATTACCCAGTATCCGATGGAGGAACCTATATTTGACATCGATACCATGAATCCGGCATCTTCAGTGCTGAGACCGTCCCATATGCTTACAAATGCCAGAGGGCCCACTGATGAGAATGTAAGAATTGCACCAGCAAAGAAAAACTCTGCTAAGCAGCATAATATGATTTGCTTCGATGAAAGCACTTCTTTTATCTTTCTTCCAAGGGTATATCCTTCCGTATCAATCCCAAGAGCTTTGTTCATTACTCCTTCGGCTTCTGATCTGTTAGGTATAAAGATAAAATATACGATTGCCAGGATAACGATAAGCACACCGCAAAGCTGGAAAAGCTTATCCCAGCCGCCCAATGCTTCCGACCAAGGTATGGTGCCGTTGAAACCGATAAAATATCCTATAGCTCCGCCGGAAATATTTATACCGTTAAGTTTATAAGTCATTTTGGCATCGAACCATGCATTTATCATTTTAAGACATCCCGGAATTATCAGTGCATTGGCAACACCGGTAAAAAACAGTGCGACATACGCTGTCGTAAAGTCGGAAATAAAGCTTCTTGCAAATACGGAAAGTCCGTTTATTGCAATAAATATAGCCATCATGTTTTTAGGGCTGAATCTATCCAGTAAGATACCTGTAAGCCATACTGTCCATACAACACCCATAGCTATCGCACCTGCCAGCAGGCCATACTGTGCTGTTGAAAATCCCATTTCTTCACTCCAGCTAGGTAACAGTATTGCTAAGCTTGTAGTATTGAAACCTGTACAAAAAACCATTACGATCAGACCAAGTGCAGCTACAAGAAATGCTTTTCCTCTGTCATTTCGATTAATACTGTTAGTCATTATCAATTACCTCCTATTAAATTCAATAAATAACAATTATTCTTAATGTAATGATAGATATATCACTTTACAAAGCTTAAAATGAATGAACTGATTCATCATTTATATCATGTACAGCTTCCATAATGGCCTCTGAAAGAGTAGGGTGCGGATGGATCACTTTTTCCAGCTGCTCGGCATTAAGACCAAGCTGTACTGCAACCGTAAGTTCACTCACCATATCAGTAACATGTGGACCTGCCATAACAGCACCTATTATCTTTCCGCTTTCGTCAGTCATGATCTTAACGAATCCGTTAGTCTTATCGATTACCATTGCTTTACCAAGCCCGGCAAAACCGAACTTTCCTGTCTTGTAAGCAATATTCTTTGATCTCACCTGCTCTTCAGTCATTCCTACGCATGCTATTTCAGGTTCGGTATATACACATCTCGGCACAGCGTTATATTTTGCAATACTGTTTCGCCCCATGGCATTTTCAACAGCCACAACAGCTTCTCTGGAGGCGACATGAGCTAATGCCGGAGTATTGACTATGTCACCGATCGCATAACACCCATAAATATTGGTCTGCATCCTTTCATCAACGACGATTTTCCCATTTTCGGTTTCGATACCTGCGGATTCCAGACCTATCCCTTCAGTGACAGATCTTCTTCCTATCGATACCAGTAATTTTTCTGCACTGAGACATCTGCCATCCGACAGATTTACAGAAACTTTCCCGTCTTCTGTTTCCACTCCTTCTACTTTTATACCGGTCATTATATTAATTCCGTTCTTTTTAAAGGTTTTTTCCAGCAGCTCAGATGCATCGGCATCCTCCATAGGGATCAGCCTTTCAGCCAGTTCAATAATAGTAACTTCACAGCCCATTTTTTTAAAGAACTGACCGAATTCACAACCAATAACTCCTCCGCCCAATATTATTATGCTTTCAGGCAGTTTTTTAAGATCTAATGCTTCATCACTCGTAATAACATTGATACCGTCATATTTGAACATATTGTTTACAACAGGCTTTGATCCTGTTGCAAGTATCACAGCATCGCCTTCAACGGTTTTTACACTGCCATCATTATCAGTTACTTCAACGACCTTCCCATTTATTATTTTTCCGGTGCCTCTGATCGTTTTTACTCCTCTTTTTTTCAGAAGGAATTCAACTCCACCTACCAATTGCATTACCAGCTGGTTTTTTCTTTTCAGGACAGATTCGTAATCGATTTTGATATCACTGCAGCTTATACCGAATTTACCGGCATCCATTACTTCTTCCAGGCAATCTACACTTTGTAAAAAAGCTTTCGTCGGGATACACCCTCTGTTCAAGCATGTACCGCCGACTCTGTCTTTTTCTATCAGTATTGTTTCTGCCCCCATGATCGCTGCTTTTAATGCAGCTACATATCCTCCGGGGCCGCCTCCAACAACGATAATTTTCATTTAACCACCTACCTATAACAACTGTTTTGGATCAGCCAGCAAAGCTGCAACTTCACCTAAAAATGCAGCAACCGGCATTCCGTCTGCGAGCATGTGATTGTAATTCCCCATTATATTAGCCATCAGTCTTATAGAAGTGGTATCATCGTCATTCACTACTATCTGCTTTTTGGCTCTTGCCAGGCCAATGATGATGCATTCATTATTATTGATAATAGAATCAAAATAATCATTTGTAGACATAGCTTCATTGCTTACGGAAAAAGTGCTTCCTGTCATTTCATCAGGAGAGGCTTTTCCCCTTTTAAGTCGGTCAACAACGTCTCTCAACTCATCTGTTATCTGCTTTATGCTTTTATTTGCAACATCTTTTACCGTTACAACCATCAGCCCTCTTGGAGTATCCACAGCGATTCCTGCATCCGCAGTGTCATAGTAGATGACTTCGCCATTTTCAAGCCTTGTATTCAGCTGAGGATATTTCTGAAGCTTCAAGCCTATAGCCTTTACTAGAAATGCCGTTGTGGAAAGACTTTCACCTTTTGCCTTATATTCCTTTTTCAGCTTGTCAAGTTCTGTCATATCAACAGTAGTCATTATTGTGGCATGAGGTATGGATGTTCGGCTGAGATGCAGCTTTGTACCGATAAGCTTCCTGATGCCACTTAATTTTTCTCTTTTAATTTCCATTATTGTCTCCTTAAAAAATGCTGTATTATTACTCAGCCAAAAGGTCTGAAATATCTTCTCCTTCTTCTCCAATAATAGCTATGGTTGCCTGACAGTCTACTGTTTCACCCTCCGGAACCACTATTTTTAAAAGGACACCATCAGCTGTAGCCTCTATTTCGTTCGTAAGTTTTTCAGTAGTGATTTCGCACATAGGATCACCCTTCTTAACAGTGTCTCCTTCTTTCTTCAGCCATGCTGATACAGTTCCGTCTTCCATAGTAAGCCCTAATTTAGGCATAATAAATTTAGTTGCCATTTTTTTCTCCTTTTACACGTTAGTTATTGATTTTGAATTTAAAATATAGCTTTAACAGCTTTTACAACATCCTCTTCATGCGGCAGAACATAATCTTCAAGATTTGCCGTAAAAGGTACCGGTGTATTCAAAGAACCGATTCTCATTATAGGTTTCTTGAGCAAATCAAATTTTTCCTCCGCTAATATAGCCGCTAATTCTCCGGACCACGCTCCTCTTTTATTTTCCTCTGTTATTACAACTACTTTTCCAGTCTTTGCAACAGACTTAAATATAGTTTCCTTATCCAGAGGGAAAAGTGATCTTGGATCGATGATCTCAATATCGATTCCTTCTTCAGCAAGCTGCTTTGAGGCAGATAATGCCACATGTACCATCCTCCCGGTTGCAACTACAGTAACATCTTTACCTTCCTTTTTTACATCTGCTACGCCGATAGGAATGGCGATCCCGTTATCCTCAAACTCGCCCTTTTCACGATAAAGTCTTTTATGTTCAAAAAACATAACAGGATTATCATCTCTGACAGAAGAAAGCATAAGACCGTAAGCTTCCTGTGGAGTTGAAGGATATACGACCTTTAACCCAGGTATATGCGCAACTAATGCTTCCAGGTTCTGAGAATGATGGCCTGCCGCCCCTTTCGGACATCCTCCCGGTAATCTTACTACCATAGGCACGCTTATCTTTCCTCCATTGAAATATCTTGCTTTAGCAGCCTGATTGGCGATCTGATCGAAGGAGATCAGCAAAAAATCTGCAAACATCAATTCAGCTATAGGCCTCATTCCGGTTATTGCCGCACTTACTGATGATCCGATTATCATCTGTTCGGAAATAGGGGTATCGATAACTCTGTTTTTACCGTATTTATCCAGCAGGCCTTTGGTGACTCCAAAAGATCCTCCCATTACAGCTATATCTTCACCAATGCAGTAAACGTTCTCATCTCTGGCCATTTCATGATCAATTGCCGCTCTGATAGCCTCAATCATTGTTGCTTTTGCCATAATTATCTTCCCTCCTCAATAATATCTGTATATACATCCTCTAATGCCACACTGTTTTCCGGGAACGGGCTTTCCTCGGCGAATTTAACTGCTTCTGCCATCTCTTCAGCTGCTGCCTTATCTATTGCATCCAGTTCTTCCCCGGTAGCAATGCCTTCTTCCACGATCTTCTGTCTGGCCAGAAGAAGCGGATCTCTCTTTTTCCACTTTTCAACTTCTTCTTCTGTTCTGTAGAGGCAAGGATCCCCGACAAAGTGTCCGTACCAGCGATATGTCTTGCATTCGATAAGCGTAGGGCCTTCACCGCTTCTCGCTCTTTCGATGGCTTCCTTCGCCACTTTGTATACTGCAAATACATCATTGCCGTCTACAACCACTCCTGGTATTCCATATCCGTATGCTCTGTCAGCAAGATCCACGACATTGGTAACTTCCTGCTGTTTTGTCGAAATAGCGTATAAATTATTCAAAAGCACATATACGACCGGCAGCTTCTTGGCGCTTGCAAAGTTTAAGCTTTCATGAAAAGCACCTTCATTACTTGCCCCGTCTCCGAAAAAAACAACAGATACATCATCAGTACCTTTTATCATTGCCTTTATTGCAGGGCCTAAAGCCAGCAACTGTCCGGCGCCTACAATACCATTTGAACCTATTACTCCTTTAGTGATATCCGAAATATGCTGTGATCCTCCTTTTCCCCTGTTATACCCGGTCACCTTACCGCATATCTCCGCGAACATCTTTTTTGAATCAAGGCCTTTTAAAAGCATGTGGCCATGGCCTCTGTGATAAGTGCTTACATAATCCTTCTCTTCAAGATTCGCACACACACCGGACGCTACAGCTTCCTCGCCAACACCAACATGTACAAAACCGTAAACCAAGCCGCTTCCGAAATTATCGTAAGCCTGCTGTTCAAAGTTTCTTGCTCTTGCCATGCCTTCATACAGTTTCAAACTTTCAGTTTTACTCAAACTCATTTTTTTACCTCCTTGTATCGTTTGTACTTGCTGTACGTCATTTATTAAGAGCATAAATTATGCCAAAATACAGAAAATGCTGAATCTATTGAAATTACCTAGATTCAGCATTTTTTAACTTTTTTTCGTTACGTTACATTTAGTTACTGTCAATACTACGGCGTTACATTATTTAACTTTTTCAATTCTTCTTTGGTTATATCGTATTTTTTCATTTTTCTGTATATCGTCGGCTTACTGATACCCAATTCAATGGCGCTTTGTGTGATGTTACACTTATTTTTTAGTATAGTCTCTATAATAAGATCTTTTTCCATGCTGTTTATTGTTCCGTATTTTACCTTATCCTCCGTTTGATCTGCCGCATTCTTTATATCATCCGAAAGATAGTCACAAGTTATAAGCTCTTCACTGCAGATATAATAAGACTTATCTATAACATTTTGAAGTTGCCTTACATTTCCTTGCCAATTGAAACACTCTAAACATCTTATAAATTCTTCATCCAGTCTTTTGTTTTTTCCGGTCTGTTGATTTCTTCGTTCAAGAAAGAAATTTGCAAGAAGTCTTATGTCTCCCTCCCTGTCATTTAATCTCGGTATTTCAAAAGTAACCACATTTATCCTGTAATATAAATCTAAACGAAAAGTATTTTTTTCCACTTCTTCTTTCAAGTTTTTATTTGTAACAGCGATCACCCTTACATCTATTTGGCGTTCTTCTTTGCTTCCTATTCTGGAGATCTTATGACTTTCCAGAACTCTCAATAACTTTCCCTGTGCCTCGAGAGGCATTTCTCCTATTTCATCCAACAGTATCGTACCGCCATCGGCCAGTTCGAATTTTCCTACGAGGCCTTCTTTCTTAGCTCCTGTAAACGCGCCTCCCTCATACCCGAAAAGTTCGCTTTCCACCAGCTCCTTAGGTAAGGCAGCGCAGTTTACGGCAACAAATGGCCCTTCGGATCTCAGACTGGCACTGTGTATAGCCTGAGCAAGAAGTTCCTTGCCAGTGCCGCTTTCTCCTAATATAAGAACGCTGCAATCTTCCTTGGAAATCTGTTTTGCCTGTTTAATGAACTTTATCATTTTACTGGAACATGTTTTTATGTCATCAAAAGTAAAATTGGCTCTATTGCCCGCATATTGGTTCATAGCCTTATTCATGCTCTTTATCGTTCGGAAGATAACAACAACCCCCATAGATTTTTTGTTAAAACTCATTTCAGTAATACGGCCTGTACAAAGTATCATTTTCCCATCAATAAAAAATTTTATTTCTTCAGAATGATTTTTATATCTTTCAACATTCAGGCCTTCTATGATAATATCCCGCAGATCTTTTCCTATGAGTTTTCCTTCTTCATCATGTAATATAGCCTTTCCTTTATTGTTTATCTGTTTTATTTTAAACGATCCGTTGGTAATTATCATTCCTTCTACCATTGCATTTATACCGTGAGTGATCAGTCTGTTAGCGTTAAACAAAACGATCTGTTCTTCTATCAGCTTTGCAGCGGCAGTTACCATTCCAAGAGAATAATTACTGTATATCCTCATATCGCTCGTTATGTTTATACTGCCTATGACTTCACCAGTCTCATCATGTATAGGAGCTCCCGAACCAGTCGCTCTATGGTGCCTTTTACAATACTGTTCCATACCATCCGTCTGCATAGGCTTATCAAGGTCTATACACAGAGCAAGCGCATTGGTACCGACCAGTTCTTCCGACCAACATGCACCTACACAGAAATTGCTTTTTTTGAATCTTTCAAGAGTTTTGTCATCCCCTACCATTTTTAAAATATTATAATCACTGTCTGTAAGAGATATCACCGTAGAAGTCCCATCTAAAACATTCCATAAATATTCCATCACCGGCTCCGCCATTTTTATAAGGTCTTCATTTTCTTCCAGTAATTGTTGGAGTTCTTTGCCTGATGCTATTTTTTCAAGATTGTTATTATACATATCAGCGCCACGTTTGCGACAACGGAGCCAAGATTCAGCTATAACATCCCTCACGCGAGGATCTATTTCCCCTGTCTCAGCAAATTTTTCCCACAATTCATTAAGAACACGCTCTTTTGTATTCATATATATCCTCCCTCGGTCACTCCTAGTCGTACAAGTTTTTATTAAATTTCACACTGCTTAACTGTTTTAATATTACTATATAATAGTTTTTCAAACATCTGAAAAAATTTACCATTTTATAAATACAGCTGGCTTGACCAGATCATCGGGTTTATCATTCATTATCTTCAGTGCATCGGGAACCTTTTCAAAGCCTTCATACCTGTAATTTATCAGTTTGGATGGATCAATCCTTTTAGCCTGAATCAATTTCATCAATTTTATCAGTCTATATCCTCCTCCGGGACAGAATCCTCCTACTATATTCACATCCGACATTCCCAGTCCCCAAAAAGATGAAGGAAAACTAAACGTATCGTTCTTATCTATGTAGTCAATATTAGCGATGGTTCCGTTAGGAGCTGTCATTCTCAATGCATTGTTTAAACTTGATGTGCCGCCTCCTGCAATGATTACACGGTCAACTTTATCTGCCTCGATTTCCATTATCTGATCCGCTATATCACCTTCTTTGTAATTTACTATTCTATTTGCGCCATATTCTTTTGCCAGCTCAACACAGCATGGTCTTGTCCCTACACCGTAAATCATACCTGCGCCGCGAAGCTTGGCTCCCGCTATCGCCATTATCCCTACGGGCCCTATTCCTATGACAACAACACTGTCACCATACTGTATATCCGCAAGTTCAGCTCCATAAAACCCTGTGTTCATCATATCCACTGCCATGAGTGCCGCCTCTTCAGTAACATCTTCCGGTAAATGCACCATATTGCCATCCGCATTATTTACGGAGAAAAATTCTGCAAACACTCCATGCTTTTCACCCACAAACTTAAAACCGCCCATAAGCCTTTCTCCATGAGCACTGTTGCCTTTTGTCTGAGTCCCTATATTGCACCAGTCCGGTGTACTTGGTGAAACCGCTACTCTGTCACCGGGCCTAAAATTTTTTACGAGGGATCCCACCTCAACCACTTCTCCAATTGCTTCATGTCCCAAAACAACAGATTCTTTTGACCCGTCAAATGTATTCATATAATGAACATCTGACGTGCATGGAGCCACTGCAGTCGGTTTTACGATGGCATCCAGCGGCCCTGCCACAGGATCGGCAACATCTGCCCATCCATGTTTGCCTTTTCCTAAAACAGCATAGCCTTTCATATGAATCATCACCTCCTTATTTTTTCTTTATTCAAAGAAGCATTTTATGATTTCTTCTTTCCTGATACTTCCGAAATGCTCATTTATATTGACCCTGTCCAAAACATCCATTACAGCGCCGCGATTATATGTCATGCCTTCCAACAGTTTTTCAACAGGCTCTATATCTTTTACACCTAAAAAATCGCCATATAACTTGCACGATTTTATTTTTGATCCCTCCAAATCCATATACAATTCTATTTCACCGCCGTCAAACCTCTTTTTATTGTGGAAACTGGCTTTTGGGTCTTTGCCATAATTCCAGCCCCACAATCTATATTTTTCGTCTGACAAGTTTTGTATTCCCTGAATATCATCACCTTCAGGAATATATTCTGTTAATGGTATTTCATTATTGACAGTTTCTTTAAGGGTATCCTTGAATACTTCTATTCCCAGATCATCATTTACATAAGGCCGTATATTAGTCACTCTGCTTCTCACTGATCTTATTCCCTTAGACTGCAGTTTATCATCACGAACGTTCAATGCATCGCTTAGAACCGACAGATCCGTATCATATAGTATAGTCCCATGGAACAAAAGACTGTTTCCGTGTAAAGACATCGCTGTTCCTGAAAATTTTGCACCTTCAATCGTCAAATCATTTCTGCCGTTGACTTCTCCCTTTACTCCAAAAGCAGATAAAGCATTGAGTATCGGTAATGTAAATGTTGAAAAAGAAATGTTTTCCGGAGTAAGGTTACGTAAAATAAATGTATAGCACAATGTGCCCAGATCATGATACACCGCTCCACCCCCAGTTATCCTTCTTATAACATTTATTCCCTTTTCATCAATAAACCTGTGGTTGATCTCATTGCCTGTGTTCTGAAATTTACCTACAACCACTGTAGGCTCATTTCTCCATAACATAAAAACAGATTCTGATTCCAGCTTTTTGTTTTTTAAAAAGTACTCTTCATATGCCAGATTAACATATGGTTTAACTGAATTAGTCTCAATATAGATCATAAACATTATCCTCCTGGCACATTAACAAGCAAGTTACATACCATTGCCGTATTGATAGGAAATGAACACAAAAACTTGCTTAATTCAAAGGATAACCTGATATAGAAAAAAACATATACGATCACAAACAAGTATTTTCAGTTACATTTTATTCCGCTTGTAACTATTTGGGTAACGTTTTGAAACTTATGTGTAGGAACAATTAAATAATAAATAGAATTTCATCACAATAAAAAACCCGGATTATTGAAATCCAGGTTTTTTAATATGGTGCGGCCTACCGGACTTGAACCGGTACGGTCTCCCACACGCCCCTCAAACGTGCGCGTCTGCCTATTCCGCCAAGGCCGCATACATCAGTGAACTGTATTTAACAGTACCTCTCTATTGTAAAGATTCGACATGCTTTTGTCAAGAGGTGTTATATATTTCAGCTTACTTTTTTGCAATAAAAATACCAACTCCATAAACATGAACTCTTTCTTCGCTGCAAAGCCTCCATCTTTCAACCGTGACACTCTCTGACTGCTGTACGTTCTTTCTTTTATTTCCAGCCCTATGACTGTAATCTCGTCTTGAATTATCCGGTTCCATCAAAGTATCCGCTTCACCCATTTACCTGATCTGTTTTGCGATCTTTCGCTTCTTCCCTAAACAGATCCTCGGCGGTCCAGTTTTATGAAAGTTGGTATTTTCTTTGTTCCTCTTCTCTATACACTTCTGGTGGAATCACCTTCTTTCTCTCTTCACAGGCATCTCCTGCGAACTTATTTTTAAGGACTGTAACTTTGTATTAAAAAGTTAATTTCTCCTTTCTTGGTTTTATTATAGCACTGTGCCTCAACCAATGCAAGAATTTTTTGAAAATTTTTAAAAAATAATTTCAAGCAGCTCATCCAGATTCTCCGCCAGCTGTTCCATACCATCGGAATTATCCACAACAAAATCAGATTTCTTTATCTTCTCGCTATCACTCATCTGACTGTTTATACGGTCCCTTACTTCTCTTGCCGTAACACCATCACGTCTGCACACCCTCTCTATTCTTACTTCTTCATCTGCAACCAGGACAATGATTTTATCACATCTGCTGTCCAGTCCTGCTTCAAACAGAAGAGGCGCATCCAACAGTATGTACACCTTTTCATCATTGATGTCTCTAAATTTACATATTTCCTCATCAATTCTTTTTATTATAGCCCTGAACATTATCTTATCCAGCACAGCCTTTTTTCTTCTGTCTGTAAAGACAAGCGAAGCAAGAGCCCGGCGATCCAGACTACCTTTATCGTCAAGTATCCGCGTTTTTCCGTCTCCAAACTTCCCCTCAGGACCGAATACCATATCCAGTTCCTTAAGCATTCCACTCCCGTCAGCTGTTATATCCCTGCTTATCTCGTCCGCATCTATATGATGGAACCCTTTCTTCTTCAAATAAGCTGCAGCAGTTGACTTTCCTGTTCCTATTCCTCCCGTAAGACCTATAACCTTTACCATTGCATTATTTTTCCTTATCCGCCATCTATTTCAATTCATACCAGTTACTGCCCTCATTAAGGTCAGCTTTTAGCTTTACAGACATATCATATGCAGATTCCATATTTTCCACCAGAAGTTTTTCAACAATATCCTTTTCATCCGAGTAGGTATTTATTATCAGTTCGTCATGAACCTGCAGAATAAGCCGTGATTTCAATCCCCGTTCCTTGAGAGCATCATAAACCTTTATCATCGCAAGTTTGATGATATCTGCCGCGCTCCCCTGTATCGGAGTATTCATTGCAAGCCGTTCGCCCACCTGTTTTATCATATACCCTGATGCATTTATTTCTTTGATGTATCTCTTTCGTCCCATCATAGTCCTTACATAGCCGTTTTCTTTGCAGAATTCCACCTGCTGATCCATAAATGCCTTAACAGCTGCATGTTTTCTGAAATATGTGTTTATATAATCTTCCGCTTCCTTTCTCGTTATTTTCAGTTCACTTGAAAGGCCGAAACTGCTCATTCCGTATATAACACCAAAATTTACTGCTTTTGCACGGCTGCGTTCCTCGATGGTTATGTTATCTTCAGGAACGCCCAGCACATTTGCTGCAGTTGCCCTGTGTATGTCTTCACCGCGATTAAATGCGTCTATAAGAGCTTTGTCTCCTGACATATGTGCCAGTATACGAAGTTCTATCTGAGAATAATCAGCGCCCGTCAGAATACATTCTTCAGAATCAGGTATGAATGCCTTCCTGAGCTTTCTGCCCATTTCCTGTCTTATAGGTATGTTCTGCAGATTGGGTTCAGTACAGCTTATCCTGCCGGTAGTCGTCACAGTCTGGTTAAAATGTGCATGGACCTTTCCGTCATGTGAATTTATAAGTGGTATCAGACCATCTATATATGTGCTCTTCAATTTCGCAAGAGTGCGATATTCCAGTATAGCAGGGACTATAGGATGTTTATCACGTATTTTTTCCAGTATATCTGCACTGGTGGAATATCCTCTCTTTGTTTTTTTCCCTGCGGGCAGCCCTAGTTTTTCAAACAATATGTCTCCCAGCTGAACAGGTGAGTTCAGATTGAAAGACTCACCTGCCATGCTGTATATTTCCGATGTAAGCTTTTCTATCTTTTCTGAAAGAGCTTTTCCGAAATCCTCCAATTCTTTTTTATCCACTTTAAACCCCTGTTTTTCCATAGAAGCCATGACCTTTATAAGAGGTATTTCCACATTGTAAAATATGTTTTCAAGATTTTCTTTCTTCAGTTCTTCCTTCTGTATCATCATAAGATTTATTATTGCCGAGCATACATCGAATCCATAGTCCATATACATCCTTGCATTGTCTGTAAACATGTCTATCTGGCTGTTTTCCGATATAAAATCATTCTCATCCTTTACTGTGATATGAAGATACTCGTTTGAAAGAGCTGAAAGACTGTAATTGCTCCTGCCTGAGTCCAGCACATACTGTGCTATCGCTGTGTCAAACAATGTTTCCGGTTCTTCCCCTCCATGACCCATGAGCATAAAATAGTCCCTTTTCAGATCATGTCCCACAAACCCTGTATCCTGGCTAAATATCCATTCTTCCACATTCGCAAGTTTACTGCAGTCAAAATAGTAGTACATATTACCACTCATAACTGACAGGCCCTCTATAACAGGCTCATCCAGATGATTGTTGTCTCCGAATACCTTTATAACCGCTGCTCCTGTCAGCTTTATCTCATCCAGCATTTCATCTCGATCTACAAGGATCCTGTCATATGATGATGTATCGGTGCGCAGCTTTTCAGGTTTCTTTTCTTCCGAAATATCTGTTCCGCTGTTTTTTACATCGAGCTTTTTTAAAAATCTATTGAATTCAAGCTTAGTATATATATCTATGAGCGTATCATAATCAGGTTCTGATATTTTCATATCATCTATATGAAAATCCACCGGTACAGATGTGTTTATAGTGGCAAGCTTTTTGCTCATAAGCGCCAGCTGTGCATTTTCAGTTATCTTAGTCTTTAGCCCTTCAGGAGTTATACTGTCACTTTCTGCAAGCATGTTTTCTATCGTTCCGAACTGCATTATAAGTTTTGAGGCAGTTTTTTCACCGACTCCGGGTACTCCCGGTATATTATCGGACTTATCCCCCATCAATCCTTTGAAATCTATAAACTGTTCAGGCAGGAAACCGTATTTTTCCATAAACGATTCCTTATCATATATTTCAAACTCGGAGACGCCTTTTTTTGTTATTATGACATGGGTCGTATCTGATGCCAGCTGGAGCTCATCCTTATCACCTGTTATGACATAAGAATACACCCCCTCCATCTCCGCTTTCTTTACTATAGTACCTATTATGTCATCCGCCTCAAAGCCTTCAAATTCAAAAATTCTGATATTCATAGCTCTCAGAACATCCTTTAAAAGCGGGATCTGCATAGCAAGCTCCGGAGGCATCTTCTTTCTTCCGGCCTTATATTGATCATATTCCCTGTGACGAAATGTCGGCGCTTTAAGATCAAAAGCAACAGCCATATAACCAGGTTCATAGTCGCGTTTTATTTTTTCCAGCATATTGAGAAATCCGAATATGCCATGTGTGAATATCCCGTCTTTTGTGATCATGGGATTTCTCATGGCATAATATGCTCTGTTTATCAGACTGTTTCCGTCAATGATAGCTATCTTTCTCATATCCTTATCCTTTACAACCATTTTCAAGATCCTTCATAGAAATAAAACCATATGCCGAATCGGCATTTCTTACCCCTTCGTTTATAGCCTTTGCCACAACATATGAACTGAGATCTCCAAGTCCGTCCGGATTAACAGTCACATCACCGCATGACAGGAAAAAGATCGTGTCACCGTCTGCGGATGTATGAACAGGCTTTATTGCAGCAGCGTAACCGTTGTGGCTCATCGAAGCCAGCTTGCTGCATCTGTCTTTTGTAAGTCGTGCATTAGTTATGACACAGCATATCGTCGTATTCCCGGTAAAAACGTTTTTATCATGATTTATTGTCTCCCACATGAGCCGGCGGGTACTTACAAGGTTTTTCTTATCTTCTGACAACATGCCTGCTATCTGCTCCCCGGTATCTACATCATATACATCACCAAGGCAATTGACTGCAACCACGGCCCCTATCTTAAGATCACCTTCCTGCAGAGCATACGTGCCAAGCCCTCCCTTCATAAGACGGTCTGTTCCCATGAATTTCCCTATGGTGGCTCCTGTTCCCGCACCGTAGTTTCCGTTTTGCGGACAGTTTTCTTCCGATGCCACACATGCTTCATAACCCATATCGGCATCCGGTCTGAAACCGGGATCTCCGGCTATAAGATCATAGATACATGCTGCTGGCACTATAGGAACACGGCATATACCCGTATCAAAACCTATTTTCCTTTCCTCCAGATATCTCATTACTCCTCCTGCGGCGTCGAGTCCGAAAGCACTTCCTCCGGAAAGCAGCACCCCGTATATCTGCTGACATGCACTTACAGGATCCAAAAGAGCGATCTCACGTGTTGCCGGACTTCCTCCACGTACGTCTGCACTGCCTACGGCTCCCTTCTCACATATTACCACGGTACACCCGCTGCCTCCCTCAGAGCTCTGAGCATTCCCTATCCTGAACCCTTCTATCTCCTGTATAGGTATCTCTATCATATATTCTACCTCGCTTTATTTCTGTTTACTGTCCAGTATGCCATTCCCACAAATACAGTTCCTCCTATTATATTGCCCAATGTTACCGGCAAAAGATTCTTAAACAGGAAACTGCCTGCATTAAGCCCTGAAATATCTGTTCCCGCAAGCTGTACAAAAGCATCGTTTGATGAAGCTATTATACCAGATGGTATAAAATACATATTTGCGACACTATGCTCAAATCCAGATATCACAAACATTCCTATGCAAAACAGTATCGAAAGTATCTTTCCGGCCGATGTCTGGGCACCTGTTGCCATCCATACAGCCAGGCAGACAACCCAGTTACACATTATTCCCAGTACGACGGCTCTGCCAAAATCAAGATCTGTTTTCAAAACAGCTGTTTTTATTGTCATCGCTCCCAGAAGTCCCTCTCCGCTTTCAAGAAGTCCGGAATAATTTATTAGAACAGCTATAAATACAGCTCCTGTAAAGTTACCTGCATATACTATTATCCAGTTCCTGAGCATTGACGAGATCTTTATTTTTCTGTCAAGCAAACCTATGACCATCAGATTATTGCCTGTAAAAAGCTCTGCTCCGCACAGGAGCACCATCATCAGTCCCACAGGGAACACACATGCCGATATCATCCTGCCAAGCCCGAATGTCTCAGTGCATGATACGAGATTGAAGGAAACAGTAGCTGATGCTCCCGCTCCCATCGCTATGTATGCTCCTGCCATCACTGCCAATATAAACAGCTTCGTTGCACCTTCATTTGCTTTTTGTATACTGAGATCGGAGATTTCCTTCAATATCTCCGGAGATGTCAGTGACTTCAAAATATTATTCCTTTTCTTTCCCATGTTATCCAAAAAAATACCTGCGCGGTCTGCAACCGCTCAGGTATTTATTATATCATATCACAAATTACTTTGTCATCAGTCGGCATACTGAATTGGAAAAAGCAACAGGATCTTCAACAGGCAGTCCTTCTATCATCAATGCCTGATTATACAGTAACGAAGCGTATTCGGCTACTGAATCCCTGTCATCAGCATACTTTTTCTTCAAAGTTTCCAATATAGGGTGGTTTGCATTTATTTCCAGCACTCGTTCAGCTTTTATCTTCTCCTCAGTAGGCATTGCATTCAAAACCTTTTCCATTTCTATGGAAAGTCCTCCCTTTGATGTGAGACATACAGGATGGCTCTTGAGCCTGTGAGAAAGTCTTACATCAGAAACCTTTCCATCAAGAGAGTCCTTCATGAATTCCAGCATATCCTTGCTTTCTTCCGCCTGCTTTTCCGCCTTTTCCTTTTCTTCACCGCTCTCTTCTATATCGATGTCTTCAGCTGAAACAGACTTGAATTCCTTCTCATCAAAATCATGCATCATCTGCAGTGCGAATTCGTCTATGTCATCCGTAAGGTAAAGTATCTCATATCCCTTATCCTTAAGGAGTTCCGTCTGAGGCAATCTGTCTGTCTTTTCTACAGTTTCTCCAGAAGCATAATATATATATTTCTGATCAGGTTTCATCCTGCTGACGTACTCGGCAAGCGTAACCAGAGCTTTCTCCGTAGATGAATAGAACATCACAAGATCCTGGAGCATTTCTTTATTTGCTCCAAATCCGTCATAGAGTCCGTATTTCAATTGTAATCCGAAATTCTTGAAAAATTCCAGATATTTTTCTCTGTCTGTCTTCTGCATCGACAGCAGCTCACTCTTTATTTTCTTTTCAAGTCTCTGAGCTATCGCCTTGAGCTGTCTGTCATGCTGCAGCATTTCACGTGAAATATTAAGCGACAGATCCTGCGAATCAACAAGACCCCTTACAAAGCTGAAATGATCAGGCAGAAGATCCGGACACTTATCCATTATAAGAACACCTGACGAATACAGCTGGAGTCCCTTCTCAAAATCCTTCGTATAATAGTTGAACGGCGCCTTGCCCGGTATGAAAAGCAATGCTGTATAGCTGACTATACCTTCTACGTCAGTATGGATCACTTTTGCCGGATCGGAATAGTCATAGAACTTTTCCTTGTAAAAGTTGTTGTAATCCTCATCTTTCAGCTCGTTTTTGTTTTTCTTCCACAAAGGAACCATGCTGTTTAAAGTCTCAAGCTCCTGATACGTTTCATATTCCTGTTCTTCCGGCTTTTTATCCTCACAGCCAGGTTTCAGTCTGTGTTTTTCCACCATCATCTGTATAGGATATCTTATATAATCCGAATACCTGGTCACCAGATTTTTCAGCTTATAAGTATCAAGATAGCTGCTGTAATTATCATCATCGGTGTCCTGTTTCAATGTAAGAGTTATTTCAGTTCCGTGTCCTTCTTTTTCAGATTCCGTCAATGTATATCCGTCAGCTCCGGAAGACTCCCATTTATAAGCATTATCCTCACCATATGCCTTGCTGACTACCGTAACCTTGTCACTTACCATGAAGGCTGAATAGAAACCGACACCGAACTGACCTATTATATCTATTTCATCTTTGCTTTCCATCTCGGTTTTAAAATCTAAAGACCCGCTTCTTGCTATAGTCCCGAGGTTTTTTTCAAGTTCCTCTTTACTCATGCCCATGCCGTTATCTGTTATCTTGAGAGTCCTCTTATCTCTGTCGGCCTCCAGCATTATGTTGAAATCATCTCTGGAAATACCGGTGATTCCCTCCGTAAGACTTTTATAATATAACTTGTCTATGGCATCGCTGGCATTTGAAATAAGCTCTCTCAAGAAAATCTCTTTGTGAGTGTAAATCGAATTGATCATCAGGTCCAAAAGCCTTTTCGATTCTGCTTTGAATTGTTTCTTAGCCATTATATCGTCTCCTTTTTTGATTATTAGCACTCGTTATATTCGAGTGCTAATAATATAATACGTCATTATCGTTTTTAAATCAAGATGATTTTGGTAATTTTTTTCAAAAAAAAATCCCGACATGCCGTCAAGGATATAATTCACACCCTATCGCAAAATAGGGGGGTGCCCTGTTCCCGCTTCTGTCTTCCGCTCACAGACGGCATGACATAAGCCTGCCGGAAACCCGGGCTCCCAATGTCATCATGTAGGTTGAATTACACTACCTTGTCGCACATCTCAGGATAATTTTAACTTATTAAGTTTTACATATCTTTTAATATAATTATAATTATATTTTCTGCCGATTTCAATATTTTAATTCAAAATTTATTCCAGCTTCATTTCAGGAGGAAGTTCCTTGAAGAGTTTTGTCTTCCAGGCAAGGTAAACAAGCCCTATCGCAAGCCAGATGAAACCCAGTATCTTAGCAGTAGAATCCAGGCCAACCCACAGTGCAAATGTGAATACAGCCCCTATCACCGGAAAGATCAGATATCTGAACAGATCTTTCCCTGTCCTGCATTTACCCTTTACAAAGTAATGAGCGATAACGGATATATTTACCATCACAAAACCCAGCAGAGCTCCGAAATTGAGAAGACACGTAGCGACAGTAAGAGATATAAACAGAGCGACAAGGCTTATGATGCTTATAAGTATTATACTGTAAGTAGGCGTCTTTCTCTTAGGATTGAGATATCCGAAGAATTGCTTAGGCAATATCCCATCTCTTCCCATACCATACAAAACTCTTGAAGCAGAAGCTACTGATGAAATAGATGATGCGAGACATCCTATCGAATATGCCGCGGTGAAGAAATATGACATACCTGATCCTGCTACTTTCATAATTATCTCATAAGTGTTGTCCGGATCTTCCATATCATACCATGCTGTAGGCCATGCCTGCTGCAGTATGTATGCAAGTACAACACATATACTGCCTGCAACTACACATGAAATTATTATAGCGCGTCCTATATTTTTTTCAGGATTTATGGCTTCTTCACTCAACGTGGATATGGCATCAAATCCCAGGAATGACAGAGCCAGAATCGAAGCCCCCGTGAAAAGTACAGGTATTCCCATTCCATCTTTAGTAAGCTCTCCCATATTAATAAAAGCATTGAAATCCAGAAGCGTTCCTGTACCGTTCCCTGCAAATATATATCTGAGGGTTATTATTATGAAAACAACCAAAAATATGTACTGAAGCCATACGATCCCCTTATTCATCATATCCGTTACGGTTATTCCCATATGGTTTACTATACCTACTATTATTATCATTGCTATTATCCATACCCATTCAGGTATTGCCGGAACTGCCGAGCTGAGATACATGGCAGAAACAAGATAATTAAGCATAGGCAGGAATATGTATCCTATCAATATGAGCCACCCTGACAGGAATCCGAGATGCGGATTGATAGACTTATGTACGAAAGTATACACAGATCCGGCGACCGGATATGCTTTTGTCATCCTGACATAACTGTATGCAGTAAATATCATGCATATCGTCGTTATCACATAAGTAAGCGAAACCATACCATGTGTCGTAGCTGTTGCAAGACCATAAGTCGTAAATGTCGTAAGCGGCACCATGAATGCCAATCCGTAAAATATCAGGGAGGACAGCTTGAGGGTCCTGTTTAGTGTCTGTTCCGTTCCCGCATTCTGTACAGAAACAGTTTCTGTATTGTTAGACATTTTTTCTTCTCCTTATACATAATAAATTATTTAACTAAAGAAATGATTTGTAAAGTTCAGGTCTGTAGTCAGGTTCTCCGGTAAACTGACTTGTCCTGGCAAGTCTCCTCGTTGCCAGCGAAAGATCTATAGTTTCCATATAGATACCTTCCTGTACATTATCTTTATTACCTGCATAATATGCCATATTGGTTTCAAAAAACGGGGTGATCTTAGGTCCTATTATGCAGCTTCCGCCGCCAAAGTAGTCAACTATGTCAGTCCCGGTAAGATTTGCACTTGCCACAAATATAGTATTGCACAACACTCCATATTCAAGAGTAGGTGCATAATAATCTATAAATGCCTGTCTGCTGCCTTCTTTAGGTATCTCCTCAATGACAGCCGTAGGATTCAGATAAAGTCTTGATCCCTTGTGTACATAATGACGCATAAGCTCCGGGAACTGATATGTGTCGAAGCAGATCCCGACTGAAACAGGGCCCCATGGAGTATCGAACATAAAAGGCCTGTCTCCTTTCACGCACCATATACTTTCCGTTTCAAACGGATGCATCTTCTGATATGCTCCTATCACACCGTCAGGACCGATGGCTACAGCTGAATTGTAAAGCTTTGCATCCGGAGTGTCATCAAGCTTTTCTGCCATTCCAAACACAAGATATATACCGTATTTTTCGGTTATCTCAGCCAGTTTGCCGCATGACGGTCCATTGATCGTCTCAGCAGTAGCTATCTTGTCACTTTGAGAAATATTTTCGTCAACATAATAATCATATCCGTATAAACACATTTCCGGGAATAAAACAAGATCAGCGCCGCGTTTTGCCGCAGCCTCCGCAAATCCGCACATACGAGACAAGTTACTCTCTTTGTTGGCTGCATCAACTTTAAAGTTTACTACAGCTACAGTTATTATGTCCTTCATAGTACGTCTCCTTTCGTTCGTTTATGTATTTTATTGTACATTAATGTCCATTGATATAATAATATCCACTGACAATTCTGTCAATGGTTATTTACGGCAAAATAAAAAACATCCGTAATCACACAGATTGCATGATCCGGACATTTATATAACATATAAAGGCTTTCCTAAGCCAGCTTCTTTTTCATATCAACTATCACTACCGTCAGTATATTCATCAGAATACCTATGCAGACATAAAACGCATCCATTTCTATTATATCCATTATCATGAGCATTATATAAGCTCCGCCAACTGTCATGCCGGCAAGTATGCTTCCGGTGGTCTTCTTATTATTTCTCCATCCAAGCAAATAGCCGGGGAGCAGTATTATAGAGGCAAATCCTATGCCGGTGAGCCACAGGGAAAGTATATCATCTATATTTATGGCAAAAGCAAAAGCTATAGCGCCTGTTACTACAACGAAGGCTCTTGTATAAAGTATCTGTTCATTATCTCCTGCATTTTTTCTGACAAATGATTTTATTATATTTTCTGTGACCATTACGCCTGATGACAGCAGGAACGAATCAGCAGAAGACATTATCGCTGCGATTATACCTACCAGTATGATAAAAACCCATTCCGATTCAGCCATATTTAATATGAACTCATAGATTACTGACTGAGAATTGCCGTTTTCATTCATTATAGCCTTCTGGAAAACTCCCAGATATGAAATGCTCACAAGACTCATCAAGGTTATAACAAGAGGTATCATAAAGCCCCATTTGGCAACGCTGCTGTTTTTGCTGGCATATATCCTCTCCCAGTTGGCCTGATCATTCATCAGGAAAAATGCTCCGAAAGCTATTATATAAAGTATGATCTCATACCAGCGCATATCAGTACTGAACATATTAAGAAAACTGTCGTTGCCGCTGATCTCATAGAATTTCTCTATACCGGAAATTCCTCCGGCAGACTTCAGAGAAATAACAACAAGAGCGATCAAACTGAACGTCTGCAGTATGCCCTGGAATATATCAGTCATGACAACGCCCCACAATCCCGAAAGCACCGTATATCCTATAATGACTATATATATAAGCAGTAAGGCAAGGTTCCTGTTTATACCGAATGTCAGTGTTATAAGATATGACAGCGCGCTGAACTGCATTGCGATCATAGTCACATTTCTTATAAGCAGGGCCACGGTAGCCGGTATCTTGATGCTGCCTCCGTGATCCGGATAGCAGATACAGAAGAAATCGGTTATACTTTTAAGACCCATGTTTCTTATCCTGGAAATAAAAAACAAAGCAAAAAAGAGCTCAACGATACACGATAAAGCCATTATCCAATACTGATTGGCACCGTATTCGTAGCTCCTGCCTGCAAGACCTATTATTGTCCCTCCACCTATCCAGGTTCCCAGATAAGTGAAAAGCACGAATCCTATGCTTAAGGATCTGCCGCAATAGCTGTATTCTTCGTAAGATCCCAGAGCTTTCTTTATAAAAAATATACTTAATAAAAAAAGTATTATCAGATATAATATCACAAGATAAAAAATACTATTCATTAGCCTCGCTTTTGCTGTTGCTCTTTATCCAGTCAACAACCTCATCCTGATCGAATCTTATGTTCTTGCCGAGCTTGATGAAGGGCATCCCCTTTTTCTTGAGATTATATATCGTTGTCCTTGTTACCTGCAGCATCTCAGCAACATCTTCCACAGTTAAAAATTTTATATCCGAAGACATGCTTTCTCCTCCCCGCATATATCAATTATCAAATATAACAGTTGTTTATTGTATATAATTGTAAAACAATTCAAACAGATTATCAAGTATATATTTGAATATATCATTTATCATAAGGCAGTCTGAAAAAATATCCCAGTGCCATCATCAGAATAAGTGGTATTGCCACGGATGCAGCCATGCCCCAGAACTGTCCCCAGTACTGATCTCCGGGCGTAACAGTCCACACGATGAGACCGCCAGTTATCCCTGCTATGGTGGATATTATCGGCACTGTACCGAAGTTTCTCCTGGAAAAGCATCCTATGATGATCGGCACTGTGGGAGCCGCAAAGAATATCGCACAGAAAACATCTATAGTAAGAAGGCTTATATTTTCCAGCGATATAGCTATAGAAGCACAGAAAATAGCGACTGCTACAGTAAGTACCTTGCCGAAAACAAGCACGTCTTTTTCTGCAAGATCACCATCATAAAAAGTCGGATACACATCAGTCGAAAATATGCCGAAAAGTCCGATAAGGTAATGACATATGGTGCTTATGCCTATAACTACCATTACTATGGAAAAGAGGAGTTTTTCGCTTCCTCCGCTGATCGTCGTTACAGCTGAATCGTTTTCCGTAATGTACCATCCCAGATAAAGTGATGAAAACAGTGATACAACACCCCACAGCAGTATCCCTCCAGTATAAAATACCGGCTTTATCCGGGATCTGTCCTCCAGCATATCAGCCTTGATATAAAATGCCGGATCAAAGATAAGCTGACTGAACGCTATCACTACAGCCATTATAAAATATCTTACAGCAGGGACTATTATCACATCTGACATATAGCCATGCCCGTTAACAGTCCTTACGCTGTTGAAAAAATCATCGCTTATACCGTTTCCTGCCATAATATAAATACACGCAGCGGCAAATCCGGATATTATAAGAACAGCCGTCATCATCTCATTTTTCAGTACGCTTTTCATACCGCCGGCTATTACGAAAATAACGGATATTATCACACTTAAAAAAGCAAGTATCTTAAAAGAAGTACCGTAAAAGATACCAAGAATGTATGCTATACCTACAGCCTGTTCTATAAGAACATATGCTGACACTATCACTGCAAACATATAGAAAAAAATCTTTGTCCTTTTACCGTATCGTGTTTCAACATAATCAAGATATGTGACTTTAGAGTACATACGGCTTTTTATCATGAGCATTATATTCACAAATGCCACGAATGCTATACATGCACTGAGTGTGTATCCCACTGGTCCCCATATCCCGTAAAGATAATAAGTTTCAGAAGCTCCGAAAACTGATGTTGTCCACATCCATGCAGCGAATACGCTGCACACTCCGGTCATGCCGCCTACTTTTCTGTCTGCAAATATCACACTGCTTATGCTTTCTTTTTTCACACAGCTTATCGTCCTGCCGACGATAAAAAGCAAGATTCCTGTATAAACGATAAATATCGCATATCCTTCCATGAAAAAACTCCTGTATCAAAAAACTCCCTGTCCGCTTCCAACGGACAGGGAGTTTACGCCTGAGCGGTATTTGTCTGTCACTGTATGCTTTCCAGATCTACACTGCAGTTATGATGCACTTTCTGTACATCATCATTGTCTTCAAGTATATCAATCATCTTTTTCAGCATCCTAAGATCATTTTCATCCTTTGGAGCCGCTTCCATAGAAGGAACAAATTCCACATCGGAATCAACGATCTCATAACCGGCATCTATAAGAGCACCATGTACACTCGTATAGTTTTCAGGAGTCGTCTGTATCTCAAAGCTGTCATCGTGTGTTATCATATCATCCGCACCTGCCTCGAGAGCCACTTCCATCAGCTTATCCTCATCTATGGAATCCGTCTTTTCAATAAGTATTACACCTTTTCTTGAAAACATATATGCAACACATCCCGGCGTGCCGAGATTTCCGCCATGCTTGTCAAAAGTAGATCTTACAGCCGACGTTGTCCTGTTTCTGTTGTCAGTAAGGGTTTCCACTATCACTGCAACTCCGCCTACTCCGTATCCCTCAAAGGTGAGTTCTTCATAGGTCTCCCCCTCAAGCTCTCCTGTTCCCTTCTTTATAGCTCTCTTTATATTCTCGTTGGGCATCCCTATACCCTTTGCCTTCTCTATGGCAACTCTGAGCGTGGCATTATAGTCGGGATCTCCACCGGCCTTTGCCGCTACTATTATCGCTCTTCCGTATTTTGTAAACATCGCCGCACGCTTTGAATCCTGTGCAGCTTTTCTTCCTGCTATTGTTCCGTGTCTTCCCATGGAGACACCTCCTAACTTTTAATTATTTTATTTTTATTTCAAGAAAAATTATACACCTATGAACGGCCGAATTCAAGGCGAAAGAAGTACTATGCATCCATCTCTTCCTTATCCTGCTGTTCTTTTTTCTGTAGATTTTTATGAGCAGTTGCCATCATCAGCTTTATCCTGTTGAGCTGATTGACATCAGAAGCTCCTGGATCATAGTCTATGGCAGCTATGTTCGCCATAGGATTTCTCTTTCTGAGCGCCTTCATCATCCCTTTTCCTGTGACATGATTAGGCAGACATGCAAACGGCTGCATACATATTATATTTTCAACGCCGTCATCGATAAGATCCACCATCTCTCCGGTAAGCAGCCAGCCTTCTCCGCACTGGTTGCCAAGCGATATGATCTCACTTGCTTTGGCTGCAATATCAGCTATATACATAGGCTGATGGAACCTCCTGCTGCTTTCAAGAGCTTTCCTCATCGGCTTTCTGAAAAACTCTATCACTTCTATAGCAGCCTTATTGGCAACCATTGTACCATATGATCCTGAAAGATTTCGGAAATTGAATTCCTTGCTGTACATGCCGTACAGAAGGAAATCTACAAGATCCAGAACTACAGCTTCCCCGCCTTCCTTTTCTATTATATCCACCACATCATTGTTGGCATTAGGATGATATTTTACCAGTATCTCACCCACCACACCTACTTTCGGCTTCTTTATATCCAGAAGCGGCAGCTGGTCAAAATCTCTGACTATATGCTCCATGGCATTTTTGAATTTTCGTAAGCCTCCGTACTGTACATTTCTCTTGCCGATCCTTACCCATTTTTCATAAAGAGCATTAGCCGATCCCGGTACCTTCTCATAAGGCCTCGTAGCATACAGCACACGCATCAGCAGGTCACCGTACATAAGAGCCATCAAACATTTTTTCACTACACTCATGGAAATCTTGAATCCCGGATTCGTTTCAAGTCCCGCCATATTGACAGAAACTACCGGGATCTGTTCCATTCCAAGATCTTTCAGAGCCTTCCTCAGAAGAGAAACATAGTTGCTTGCTCTGCATCCGCCTCCGGTCTGGCTCATAAATATTCCTACTTTATCAAGATCCACATCTCCTGATTTCAGATACGAAATGATCTGCCCCAATGTAACTATCGTAGGATAGCAGGCATCATTGTTCACATATTTCAGTCCTTCATCCACAGCACTCTTATCAACAGTAGGAAGTCTCTTGACATTGTATCCTGCACTTCCGATAGCTGCCTCCAAAAACTGGAAATGGATAGGCGACATTTCAGGTATCAGCAGCGTGAAATCTTTTTTCATCTGCTTAGTAAAATAGACTCTCTCATACGGGCTCCTGTCATCTACATGCTTTACATCATTCTTGTCCCGTTCATCCATTGCAGCTTTCAGGGATCTTATTCTGATCCTCACTGCGCCTATATTGGTACCCTCATCTATTTTCAGAACCGTATACAGTTTATTGTTCTTTTTTGTTATTTCCTCAACCTGATCTGTAGTCACCGCATCAAGACCACAGCCGAATGAATTCAGCTGCACTATCTCAACATCATCTGTTGTTCCTACAAATGTTGCTGCTTTATACAGTCTGGAATGATACATCCACTGGTCCAGAACACGTATAGGTCTTGGAAGTTTCCCCAGGTGAGCGACAGAATCTTCTGTAAGCACCACCATGTCAAAAGAACTTATTATCTTGTCTATGCCATGATTTATCTCAGGATCGAGATGATAAGGTCTGCCGGCAAGCACCACCGCTTTTTTTCTGTGATCTCTGGCATATTTCAGTGAATACTCGCCCTGCTTTTTGATATCGTCTTTTACACGCTTATCTTCAGCTCTTGCCATCCTTATAGCATCCTCCAGCTCCAGTATACCCACGCCTGTACGCCTCAGCATCTTGTAAAGCTCTCTTGCCAGACTATCATCGTTATCATAAGGCAGGAAAGGGTGTGAAAATGTCACATCGTTTTCCTCGAATATATCATCCATATTTCCCGCTATCACCTCAGGATATGTAGCTACTATAGGGCAGTTATAATGATTCGGAGCTGATTTATCCTCTATTCGTTCATAATTTATGCTTGGATAAAATATCCACTTGACTCCGTGCTCTACTAGCCACTTTATATGACCATGCACCAGTTTTGCAGGATAACATGCCGTATCAGATGATATAGTCTCCATGCCTTTCTCATACATTTCCTTAGTTGATGAAGGAGATAGGGTCACGCTGAATCCCAGTCTTGTGAATAATATAAACCAGAACGGATAATTTTCATACATGTTAAGTACCCGCGGTATACCTATCACTCCTCGTTTTGATTCCTCAACAGTCAGAGGTTCATATCGGAACAGACGCTTCAGCTTGTATTCATAAAGATTAGGCAGCTTATTGGATTCTCCTATTGATTTTCCCTCTCCTCTTTCACACCTGTTGCCCGTGAAAAATTTAGTGCCGTCATTGAACTGATTTATCGTCATGAGACAATTATTTTCACATCCCTTGCATCGTACATGTGTGGTCTTTACATGGAAGGTGGCTATATCATCAGGTGTCATAACAGAAGATACCGTATCTTCTACATAATTCTCTCTTGCTATGAGCGCTGCACCATAAGCCCCCATAAGACCGGCTATATCCGGTCTTACTATATCCTTTCCCATTATATTCTCTATCGCGCGAAGAACAGCATTATTCAGGAATGTGCCTCCCTGTACGACTATCTTATCTCCAGCTTCCTCAGGATTTCTAAGTTTTATAACCTTATAAAGTGCATTCTTGATGACTGAATAAGACAATCCTGCCGATATGTCACCTATGGATGCGCCTTCTTTCTGTGCCTGCTTGACCTTTGAGTTCATGAACACTGTGCATCTCGTCCCCAGATCGACAGGAGCCTTTGCAAACAATGCTTCATTGGCGAAAGACTGGACATCCATGTTGACAGATTTCGCATATGTCTCTATAAATGATCCACACCCTGATGAACACGCTTCATTCAGCATTATGTTATATATAGCCCCATCCTTTATACGCATGCATTTCATATCCTGTCCGCCTATATCCAAAATGAAATCAACACCAGGCAGGAATTCCTCCGCCGCCTTGTAGTGAGCCATTGTCTCGATCTCTCCTAAATCAGCCTTGAATGCTGCCTTGATGAGCCCTTCTCCATATCCGGTTGCAGTGACATTGGCTATGTAGGCTTTTGACGGAAGAAGAGAATAAAGCTCCTTAAACATGTTCATGGTAGCTTCCAGAGGCTTTCCCTCATTCCCTGTATAATATGAATACAAAAGGTTCTTTTCATCATCTATCAGAGCGGCTTTCGTAGTAGTAGATCCTGCATCTATTCCCAGGAACACCTTTCCTCTTGCTTTTTTTATATCCTTGCGCTTT
Source organism: uncultured Eubacterium sp. (assembly GCA_937966095.1). Taxonomy (GTDB): domain Bacteria; phylum Bacillota; class Clostridia; order Peptostreptococcales; family Anaerovoracaceae; genus Lentihominibacter. The sequence goes on along the minus strand of CALCKF010000007.1, from coordinate 11,727 downwards.
ATTTTATCCTTCATATGTCTGTCAAGGAAGCTCTTATATTCTTCGGCGCTTTCAAACAGCGGCTCGACATGCTTGGTATCGGATAATGCGCCAGGATCCGCATTCTGTATACGGGCTATTATATCGCTGAATTTCATCTCGTCATATTTTACGGAATTCAGAGCAGCACCGATGGCAACAAAATATTTTGAGTCTTCAGGAAAGATGATCTCATCATCCTTCAGCTCCAGAGTCTTTATGAATCTCCCTCTAAGCTCCGAGAGAAATGACAGCGGTCCTCCGAGAAATGCCACCTTTCCCTTTATTGTCCGGCCGCATGCAAGCCCGCTTATAGTCTGATTAACAACCGCCTGGAAAATGGAAGCTGCCAGATCCTCTATAGCAGCTCCTTCATTTATCAGAGGCTGTATGTCTGTTTTGGCAAAGACCCCGCATCTTGCAGCTATCGGATATATCATATTGTGCTTTTTCGCAGCTTCATTAAGCCCGGATGCATCCGTATTGAGCAGCACCGCCATCTGATCTATGAATGCACCGGTACCTCCTGCACATGTCCCGTTCATTCTCTGTTCTACAGTCTGTCCGTAAAATGTTATCTTGGCATCTTCTCCGCCCAGCTCTATAGCTACATCAGTTTCGGGTATCAGTGCCTCAACGGCGGAACTGCATGTCACCACTTCCTGCTCAAACGGTATTTTCAGGATATTGGACAATGATAATCCTCCTGATCCTGTGATCACAGTATTAAGATCTATGTCACCGACAGATTCATACATTTTATTCAAAAGGTCTATTACCGTTTCAAAAACATTAGACATATGGCGTTCATAACGCCTGTATACTATATTGTTTTCATCATCCAGTAAAATAAGTTTGACTGTTGTTGAACCAACGTCTATTCCTAATCTCATACATTTTCCTTTCTATTTTATAATATATATATGTAGTTATTTTAGATTTTTACATTGTGTATTGTTTTATGATATAATAATTTCATGAAAAGTTCAATCAAAAAACACACATTTAAAGCCATATACCGATTATTGGATAAAGTTTCTCCAGTTGATTATGATTGCGGCAGACTATGTGGCAGTATATGCTGTACATATGACCCATATGATCCCGATGGATATGATTCGGATGATGATTTTTCTCTCGGTATATATCTGCTTCCAGGTGAAGAAAAAATGTTTTCAGGAAAGGAAGACTGGCTGCAGTGGAGCTGGTCATATGCGGAAGACTATGAATTCCCCGAAAGCTGGCACGGAAAAGTATTCTTTCTCAGATGCAAAGAAGCTCCCTTCTGTCCGCGAAGCTCACGACCGCTTCAATGCCGTATTTTCCCTCTCGCCCCGCATATAGATGAAAAAGGAAGACTTGTAATGATATATCAAAGCGGACAGCTGCCTTACCTCTGTCCGCTGATATCCGAAAAAATAAAATTAAATGAAAATTTTCTGAAAGCCAATCATACTGTCTGGAAACATCTCATAAAAGATCCTCTTATTTATGATCTTGTCAAGATGGACTCGATTAACAGATATGAAAATCTTGAAGTTATAGATATTCTGTATCCTCTATAGATTTTCGCTATATGGCCTTTACAATAAAATCACAGCTGATTGTTTTCTATTATATCCAATCTTCTGATCTCTTTCTTGTATACATGCTTCAACGCTATGGCAAAGTATATCGTTCCGATAATCTCGGCCATCGGGAATGAATACCATACAAGCTCAAGTCCTGCTATCCTTGCCAGTATCCAAGCCAGAGGAAGTATACCTACCAGCTGTCTCAGCAGTGACCCCCACAGACTCATAAACCCGTGTCCTATCGCCTGGAAGATAGACGATGACATGATACCGAAGGCGGCAGGCAGGAAGCACAGGCTTATTATCCTCAACGCAGGTATTCCTATATCATACATATCCTGACTGTTCTGTGAATTGAATATCGACAAAAGTTCATCAGGAAATATCTGAAAGATCACCAGCCCTATACCCATGATGATAATAGCTGTAGTAAGTCCCTTGCGGAATGTCTCCATAAGTCTTTTTCTGTTTCTGGCTCCGTAATTGAACCCCATTATCGGAAGAACTCCCTGATTCAATCCGAATACCGGCATAAATATAAATGACTGAAGTCTTCCATAAACGCCAAGAACAGCGACAGCCGTCTCGTTGATACTCCCCAGTATGATATTCATTCCGAACTGCATCACAGATGAGATAGACTGCATGAGTATGGCCGGAAATCCTACAGCATATATATCCTTGAATATCCTTCCCTGCATTTTCCATCCGAACAGTTTGACATGAACGGCGTGATCGCCCCTGAAAAGAAGTATCTGCCCAAGCAGCATGGAGATCATCTGTCCTAGTACGGTTGCAACTGCAGCACCGGTGACTCCCATTTCAGGGAAGGGTCCCATACCAAAGATCAGTACCGGATCCATTATTATATTTGTAACAGCTCCTGCTATGCTGCATATCATAGGAAACAGCATATTCCCTGTCGCCTGTAATATCTTTTCGGTAGTTATCTGTACCATGGCGAACAGAGATCCCACCGTTATTATAAACATATAACTGGTCCCGCTCTCTACTATGTATGGCGTTTCCGACATAAGCTCCATCATCGGCCTTGACAGAAATATGCCTATCAGTGCAAACAGCCCCCAGTTAAAAAACGACAGCCTGTATCCATGACTTGCCGCAAGATTTGCATCCTCATATCGCTGGGCCCCAAGTCTCCTTGATATCAGTGAATTTATACCGACTCCTGTGCCGACAGCTACCGAGATTATCAGCATCTGTACAGGGAATATATATGTTACGGCAGCCAGCGCCTGTTCGCTTATCAATGAAACGAAAAAGCTGTCCACGACATTATAAAAAGCCTGTATAAACATAGACAGTATAGCCGGCCATGACATAGTCAGTATCAGTCTGCCTACAGGCATTTCGCCCATTTTGTTCATCTTTTCAGTATTCTGTTTCAAATCATTGTTCTCCATTTTTATTTCCTCACATTTTGAACAGTTCTCACCATAAAAATTTGCCTAAAAAAAATTAGGCAAATCCGAAATCGATATTATGTACATTTAGTATTTTATCACTTAATACGAGGAAAAGTCAATACATCAATCCAGTGATTTATAATACAGCATACAGTGACAATATCCTTCAAATTCAGGATCTGCTATCTGATCCTGAAATTCCTTGCAGATGCATTTCGTTTCCGGAGTCATCTCTACACGACACGGACAGTATCCTCCTTTTTTCTTCAGCCCTTCCTTTATCGCATCCACTATTTCCTTGTTTTCATTAAGTCTTACCGCCATCTCACATCCTCCGTTATTTCACCAGTTTATAAATCATGCCGGTGCATCAAGCACCGGCACTTAATAATCTTTCGCTTATGCCTTCCAGAGACCATGGAGATTACAATATTCATATACTGCAACAAGTTCATCGTCATTCAGTGAAAATTCAGCTTCCGGTTTTTCTCCGGCTTTCAGATATTTTATCTGGCTTCCGTTCTTTGTTTCAAGACATACCCACTGTATCAGGTGCTCTTCTGTCATAGGATGTTCAACAGAACCAACTGTCACCTTCACCTTATCTCCGTTCTTTTCCACTACAGGAACATGTTTTTCCTGAGCAGCATCTGTTGTTCCAGGCTCGAGCTCTGTCATCTTCTGCCCACAGCACATTACAGGTACACCCTTGTTTTCCACAAAAGTAACTATGTTTCCGCAATGTTCACATCTATAAAATTTCATTTCAAACTCCTCCTTGTTCACCATATTATCCGGTTTTGACCGGAATCTATCAATCTTTACCTTTATGGTCTATATTATACACTCTTTATTATATATGTCAATATGTTTTATAAAACAATATATCAAAATTATGAAAATATTTTTCTGATGCGCTCCCACACAGATAGTTTCTCATCGTCTGATATCTGCGCTCTGTGTATGGAATTATCCATAAATTCCTGCTGGCTGTCAGGGGATGAGGGATCGCCTTCACATTTTCTCACATATGAACCATCAGGCTGCATGAAGCTTGCTTTTGCTTTGTCGTTAAGCTGTACAGACAGTATATAGATGAGCTGGCGCTTGATTTCATCATCATATACAGGAGCGGCTATCTCAACACGCCTGCTGAGATTTCTTGTCATAAGATCCGCAGAGGATATATATATATTCGGATCACTGCCTCTTCCAAAACAGTATATCCTTGCATGCTCCAGATATCTTCCTACTATACTGGTGACCGATATACGATCGGTCTCACCGGGTATCCCGGCTCGTATGCAGCAGATTCCTCTTACGATCATCTGTATCTCCACACCTGCTTTAGAGGCTTCAGCCAGTTTGTCGATTATATCTCTGTCGGTAACGGAATTGACCTTCATACAGATATACCCTTCTTCACCTTTTTCTATTTCCCGATCGATATATTTGATCAGAGCCTTTTTTATTCCGTTTGGAGCCACAAGAAGCTCGCTGTATTTCCCGTCCAGATTTCCTGTAAGCATATTACGGAAAAATTCAGTTCCGTCTTCGCCAACTTCTTCCCGGCCTGTCATCATGCTTAAATCAGTATACATGGCATTTGTCTTCTCATTATAGTTCCCGGTGCCTATCTGTGTTATATATTTATATCTGCCTTTTTCCTTTAAAGTTATCAGACATATCTTGCTGTGACATTTGAAGTTTTCCAGCCCGTATATCACCTTGCATCCCGCCTCTTCCAGCATAGCAGACCAGGCTATGTTGTTTTCCTCATCAAATCTGGCTCGCAGTTCCATAAGTACTACCACTTCTTTACCGTTTTCGGCAGCTCTGCACAGTGTGCGTACTATTTTCGAAGATGATGCCAGCCTGTATATGGTTATCTTGATGGATATCACATCTTCCCTGTCTGCCGCTTCATTCAGAAGCTTTATAAAAGGCTCTACGGAATCAAAGGGAAAAAACAAAAGTCTGTCTTTCTGCTGTATCTGCCTTATCATTGAAACATGCCGGTCGATATCCGCCGGCCACTCAGGCACATATGGGACGTATGACAATGGTTTATTGAGTCTTTCCGGCAGCTTATCGACAAGCTCAAACACATATTTCATATCCAGAGGCGTAGTATCTGTATATATCTGCCGCTTCTCAACGCATATCATCCTTGTCAGCTCTTTCATAAACGTCTCGGATATAACATTTCCTATTTCCAGTCTCACTATCGCCATCACGGCCCTTTTTTTTAGAAGCTTTTTTACATATGTCCTGAAGTCCATATCGTTATCTTCGAATTTTTCGGAGTCAAAGCTCACATCTGCATTTCTTGTAACTGAAAAAACGCATGACTCCTCTTCTCTGTATTTGCCGTAAAGAGTAGACGCATAATTAAGTATTATATTTTCCGTCCTTATGAACCTTCCTTCAGACGGGAGCATTACCACCTTTGGCAGCACCTCCGGAACAGGTATGAATGCAATTGCCTTTTTATCGTTCTTATCCCTGACAAGAGAACATATATAGAGCATCTTGCTCTTGAAATGCGGTTTTGGATGACGGCTGTCTATGATCTGCGGAGAAAGCACCGGCAGTATATTTGATTTGTAATATCTCTCTACGAATCTTATCTCATCATGGCTGAGCTCATCACACGTAAGATCGACGATCCCGTTCTTTTCAAGCTCCCGGCATACAGATCCGTAAATGCGTTTTTTACGCTCCACAAGCCCCGGGACTATACTGTATATGGACTGCAGCTGCTCCTCAGGCGACATCCCGCTTTTATTATCGATATGCTCGGGGTTCATATCATTTATATCGAACAGGCTCCCTACACGTATCATAAAAAACTCATCAAGATTCGTGCTGAATATAGAAACAAATTTCAGACGTTCCAGCGGAGGGACATTTTCATCAATCGCCTCTTCAAGAACTCTTCTGTTGAAGCGGAGCCAGCTAAGTTCTCTGTTCTGCGTATATGCATATTCGTTCTTCACTTCAGTACTCTTTGACATAGATATCCCTCCCTCACTCCGTAATTGCTCACTAAAAGATTCTCTGCAGAAAAGTGCTCAGCTACATACTGCAATATGAGATATCCCGGTATTATCGTATGTATACGCTCAGGATCTATTTTAAGTATGGCGTCTGCAGCTGTTTTTCTGCTGCCCAGCAGCAGCTTTCCCACCTGCTTCAGCTGTTTGGCATTCATCTCCATACTTTCAGGGCATATCAGCTCCAGATACTTTGCAAATCTGAGTATCGAACGTGCAGTACCTCCTGTGCATATGAGCTTACTGCTCACCTCCGGCTCAATATCATCGCTTTTTCTGAATTCCTCATCTATTGCCGCCGTTATCTTCTTTACAGAATCTCTTCCCGGCAATATTTTTTCAACATATTCTTTATACAGTTTCAGTGAACCCACATGGTAGCTTTTAGAAAAAGACAGCATTTTATTTTTGAATATTGCTATCTCGGTACTCGCTCCTCCGATATCAACGAAAACACCTTCTGAAAGCGACAGTTCCTGCATCACTCCTGTATATCCCAGGAACGCCTCCTGTTTACCTGATATCACATCTATCCTGAATCCCGTAGCCTCTTCCAGCTCCGCTACTGCTTCCTCCGTATTCACTATGTTCCTCAGGGAGGCAGTAGCAAACACATATATCCTGTCGGTTATACCGAGCATTCTCAATACGTTCTTAAACTCCAGCAGGCTTTCCGCAGCGCACTGTATCCCTGCCCGGCTCATTCGTCCGTGTTCCACATATCCCGCCAGGCCGACTATTTTCTTTTGTTTGAACAAGATCCTGAACTCCCGTCCTTTTGCTCTGTAAACTGTCAGTCTCATCGAGTTTGACCCTATATCTATCACCGAATACTTCATACTCGCCCTCTCTCCCGTCATGTCATTATTTTTTGATTTATATAATTATAATAGTCATTTCTGTATTTTTCCATCATGTTAATGTTAATTCCATTTTAAAAGACTGTTAATTTTTCTATAAAATAAAAAGCCTCGGTTTTACCGAAACTTTTTTATATATCATATATTTTCCCTGAACCATCGTGAAACAGCTTCTCCCATTTTTCTGTGGTTCTCCGCATCAAGATGAGTGCCGTCCATGCTGCCGCATCTGGCATACAGGTTTGCATTGAAATACATGAACCCGTTTTTTGCCGCCTCCTTTTCATATGCTGCTGCCACAAGGCGGCCTTTTTCTATTATCTCTTTACTGAATGAGTCTGCAAACGGCCCGTCAAGAGCATCTTCCGTAGACTCCAGCGGAGCCATCAATACATATAGACATCTGCGTTTCGGGAATTTTTTCTCTGCAAGCTCTCTGGCTCTGTTCAATACCCTTGCTGCATTCTCTGCTATGTTCTCAGGAGTATCGTCTGGGACTGCTGTAAGATCATTGGAACCGAGCTTCACACAGATAACATCCAGAGGAAGATTAGATAGTATACAGGGAGAAATATATCTGAGCCCGTTGACATACGGCGCCTCAAGAAGCTCCGTATCCTGGCTGTCATGACAGGTAGTACGTCCTATGAGCCCCTCCTCTATTATTTCATATTCTTCTCCCAGCAGCTTCTGACATATCTTAGTCCATCTGGTGTCCTCATCATATCGCCCGCAATGTTCGGCATCAAAACCATAAGTATTAGAATCACCGTATATCAATATCCTCTTTTTCGTCATATAATTACACCTTCCGACTCTACAGTTTTTCTGTAACTTTTTCTATATAATATCTCGTTCTTCCTTTTGTGCTTTCGCCATATTGTATAGCCTCTTCGGGGCATCTGTTTATGCACGCGGTGCATTGGCAGCAGTTTTTATCCCACACCGGTTTTCCTTCACAGATAGATATCGTGCCAAGCGGACATACATCCGCGCAAAATCCGCATCCTGTGCAGCTTTCATCTGCATAAAACGATCCTGTTTTTCTTGCAAATCTATTGAAACCATAAGAAGCAAATCTGGATTTCAATCCTGCAGCTTTTCCTTCATGTACACGCCATATCTTTTTCCTGCAGTTTATTTCCTCAGATATCCTGCATAGTTCTTCATCAGCTTTTTCAAGTTTTGGCAGCGCCTCTTCCACGGTATCCGGTTCCGAACCTATTATATAATTATTAGGCATCACTATAGAATATGCGCTGTCCAGTCTGAATACAGAATTAAGTACATCAAGACTTTTTCCTGCTTCACTTCCGCAGGTGGCGACAGCAAACGTGAATTCTGCAGATGTTCTGAGCTTCTCCGCAAAATCCATGACTATTTCAGGAGGAGACCATGCATACACAGGAAACACTATGCCGGTCACTTTTTCCTCCATACACTCTGCCGGCGCCGCCCCGTTTATATCCATACATTCTTCTTCAATAGCATTCCCCAGCTTCAATGCCGTCCATTTTGAATTTCCTGTCCCACTGAAATAATATATCATGATCTTTCCTCCCTTTTCTTCCGATCCACATTATCATCAGCAAGCTCTCTTTGTATCCATGTCATCAGAAGCTTCACTATTCTGTGCTGCTGATCTTCTGTAAGCTCTGCACCGACAGGTACGCGATACCATTTTTCGAGGCATCCTCTGCAGCAGCAGCCACATGCATGCTGAGCCTTGAAAACCGGGTGGCCCCGCATCGGTGTCTGTCTTCCATCATTAGGTATAAAAGCAGGGGCTATCCTTTTTGCGATGATATCATCAGCATGTCTTTTTATCGTTTCCAGGCCTTTTTCCTCTATATATTTCCTGTCTTTTTCATCAAGGTGAAATCCCGAACGGAATTTTGACCTTTTCAGCTTTTCCAGTGCCTGTTCTATACTCTGCATCATATTTCCCCCGTACCGGCAAAACCTGCAATTTTGTTGCTTCCGAAGCAATCCTCAAATTCACGCTTTATTATCTTTATTGTATTTTTATTTTTTGATAATTTTTGTGTCCATGAAGGATCCATCATTTTCTTTATAAAATCCTTCTGATCTTTTGCAAGGGTCAGTTCTTCGTACCACGGTCTGTTGCCCCTGCCGTCGTAACCCGTATAAAGCATATATAACAAGACCTCCGCGGTATATGCGTAATCTATGTCAAAACCCTTCCCTGTGTCATCCGTATATCGAGCAAGTCCGAAATCTATCAGAGACACATTCCCGTCCTTATAAATTATATTAGATATACTGATATCACCATGGACTATATTCTTCTGATGCAGATATTCCAGAATATCCAGCAGCTGCATGATTATAGTATATATTTCATATAGAGTGAAGACCTTTTTTCGCTTGAATATCCATTCACTTAAAGAAAGACCTTCCTTATGTTCCAGGATGAAATAATATCCGCTTCTGCTGTTAACAACGCCTAAAAACCGCGGCATTGCTTCATGGTCTATGTCAGATAAGATGACAGCCTCATAGTGATTATATGCTTTGTTTTTTCTCAGCATATGTGGGCGAAACCTCTTTAGGACCACTTTTCTGCCCTCCTTATTAAAAGCAAGAAAGCACACTCCGTAACGCCCTTTTCCAATGGAGGATAATACTTTATATCCTTCCTTTTCAATCCAGTGCCGTCTCAATATCATTTTCTGACCGGGGCGCCGCATTTCATACAGAATCTGGCTCCCGCAGGGACAGAAGCTCCGCAGCTTCCGCAGAAAGACTCACCGCTTTCCATTTTTTCACCGCATGACAGACAGAATTTCGATCCAGCAGGAACAGATGCCCCGCATTTGCTGCATATCATACGTTCTTTACCAAGCGGCGGGAATCCTGTGCCTATATCGCTGTATCCGCGGGAGTATGAACTTCCGGAAAAGCTACCGAAACCTTTAAGCATCCCCATAAGACCTCTTTTTTTATAATGCCTGTTACCCATATCTTTATTAGGATAATGTCTCCTTCTTCCTGAATCTGAAAAAAAACCGCTCATTTTTCTTCCTCCTTATATTTATACCGTTAATATAATCCATTTAAACATCAGTTATCAAGACAGTTTTTATATATTTCAAAAAATTCACGTTTTTTTCACCTATGATCCATATTTCTCTTACAATCATTTCTGCTTTATATGTTTTATCTTTTTATCTACCACCTCTTTCAGGATAGTCTGTATGGCTTCCATACCCAGAGATGTATCTATGCATACGTGATAGTTTGCGGCCATTCCCCATATCTGGTTTGTATAATATCTGTAATGATCTGCTCTCTGTTTATCTATCTGTCTTATCTTTTTCCTGGCAGATTCCTCATCCATATGCTCAGTCCTCATTATACGATCCACTCTGTAGGCCGTAGGTGCAAAAAGAAATACGCTTATGCAGTTCTCATTGTCAAGCAGTATGTAATCCGCACATCTTCCTACGATCACACAGTTTCCCTTAGATGCTATCTTCTTTATCACTTCCGACTCAGCCTTGAATATATTGTCTCTCGGTGCATTTTCATCTGAAAACACATATACCTGATTGAGAAGGTCATACAATATGCTGTTAGACATTATTTCCTCATTTTTACTTATATAATCAGGCTTATATCCCGTAGTGCCGGCAGCCATCTGTATGATCTCCTTATCGTAAAAATCAAATCCCAGTTTTTCAGCGATCTCTTTTCCTATATCATGTCCGCCGCTCCCATATTGTCTGCCTACAAGTATACATATTCCTCCTCCGGCTGCTGACTCAGCTGCTGCAGGTTCTTCCTCCCTGTATAGCTTCTTCCTTATGAAAGTCAATCTTCTTCCTATAACTCTGGCAATAAAACCTACGAGCAGAGCAGCCACTACAGTGCCCTCTCTTACTCCCTCGATATGACCCGCAAATATAAGAGATAATCCGGCAGCCGTCAGTGCCATGGTGACATCGAATATTATTTTTGTTATGCCAAAATCTTTTTTCCATTTGAATACTACAGCTCTTACAAATGACTCCCCCGGCAGCATCACCACATTAGCCAGCACTTCCATATATACTCCTATCCCAAGGATTATACAGCCTATTATCAGATATATAGCCTGTAAAAGGTAGGTATCAGTATTAAGATTTCTGAGAATCATCATACAGAAATCGATAAAATATCCGAACGCTACAGATACAGGTATCTGCAGAAAATGTTCAGCTTTGAAATCTCTTTTCAATATTATCAGCTGCAGTATTATCAGAAATACGCTGAGAAATATCGTAAATTCCCCCAGTGTAAACGGCAGATTCAGACTCAGTACATACGGTATCGCCGAGATTGGAGATGTCCCCAGATCGGCTCTTGTGATAAGACTCACTCCAAATGAATTTACGAAAAGTCCGACGGTAAATATTACATATCTTTTAAATTTTTCCATGGTTATCAATATTTCCTTTCTGATCATAACTTAAGATTGCTGTAAATTTTAAAAAGAGTATCAAGAAAAGCTATTCTTTCCTTTTCCGATATACCGTAAAAAGCCGCATTTTCTATTTCTGAAAAATTTTTATCTATTATTTTCTTATATTCCCGACCCTTATCGGTAAGAAAAACATGATAGGTCCTTCGGTTCCCATTCATTGTTTTTCTTGTTATTAGATCTTTTTCTTCCATCCTGTTCAATATAGATGTCAGTGAAGATGCTTCGATATGGCATCCGGCAGCTATGTCCTTCTGCCCTGCTCCGTCATGCTCCTTAAGGTAATCTATTATTTTAGGCTGTCCCAGA
>CALCKF010000006.1 GCA_937966095.1 uncultured Eubacterium sp. | reverse complement strand
ACGAAACCCGTCACACCGAGTTCTTCGCGCACCTCGCGCCGCAATGCGTCGTCCCCCATCTTTTGCCCCCTCCAAGGATAGGTATTATAGTATGGAGCTTGTCCGCAGTGTCATAATCATATTTGAATATTTTCAAGGCATCTTTCCCCGACATATTTGCAGTCGTTTCATTAACTCTCATAAGTTCTTCGTTATACTCTCCCGGGAATATCTCGGAGCCTGTTTCGGGATCAGATATAGTAGAGCTGTCAGACTTTATCTTATAATTCACACCTATTACCTTGCCCCTTTTATTGGCAATATAAACATTGGCATCCATCAGTTCACTCAATATTCCACACATCTCATTGAATGAAAATGCACCTGTAGGAGTCTCCTGAAGCATCCAATTCAGCTTTCTTACTTTTTTCAAAATATCACTCATTTTATTACCTCATAATCATATCAATATTGTAATTTTTTTCATAACCATGTGCATTATATATTTTTTTTCAAAATAAAGCAACTATTTTTTTGATTTTTCAAAAAAGTTTCACACTTTTACACAATTATCACGAGTTTGCTGTTTTACACTATGCATTTTTATACTATCGTGTCATTATTTTGTTACAGTTTTCAAAAGATAAAACACTCCACCTAAATATCCCCTTGACATTCGTATCATTCAGATATGTCAAAGGGATATCAAGTCTTAACAGCTATAATATATACCTGTCTATATCATCCGGATGGATTTTTTCTGCAAATTTTTCTTTTACGTATTCCCGGTCGATCGTTATCTTTTCTTTATCCATGTCAGGTATATTGAATGATATGTCTTCCAAGAGCTTTTCAAGTATGGTGTGAAGTCTCCTGGCTCCGATATTTTCAGTCTGCTCGTTCATAAGAAATGACATGGTGGCTATTTCATCTATAGCCCCTTCCGTAAATTCTATTTCTATTCCTTCTGTTTCCAGCAATGCCTTATGCTGTTTGATAAGAGCATTTTCAGGAACTGTAAGTATCTTTACAAATGTATCTTTGTCAAGATTTTCAAGCTCTACCCTTATCGGGAAACGTCCCTGAAGCTCCGGTATCAGATCTGTAGGCTTTGCCGTATGGAAAGCTCCTGCTCCAATAAACAGTATATGATCCGTTTTTACCGGTCCGTGCTTTGTATTTATCACACTTCCTTCAACGATAGGAAGTATGTCTCTTTGAACGCCCTCACGGGAAACATCTGCTCCGCTCCTGTAACTTGATCCAGAAGCTATCTTATCTATCTCATCTATAAATATTATGCCGTTCTGCTCCGCATTGCGAAGAGCATCTTCTGTAACCTGATCCATATCTATAAGCTTTTGAGCTTCTTCCTCGCGAAGTATCTTTCTGGCATCCTTCACCTTAACTTTCCTGTTTTTCATTTTCTTTGGCGCCATATCTCCGAATATGTTGCCTATAGCTATACTCATACCCTCGTTGCCCATATCCAGCATATTGGTCTTAGGCGTATCGGTAACCTGTATCTCTATATACTGTTCTTCCAGCAGACCTTCTCTCAGCTGCTGTCTCACCTGCTCTCTTGCAAGAGTATCATCGTTCCCGCTCTTCTCAGCTTCGGCCTGTTTCTGCTGTTCATACTGTTCTTTCTGGCTGACATACCCGCTGTTCCCCAGGATGAAATCAAAAGGCCCTCTGTTTTGGTTTCCTGAGACATTCTTCTTTTTGCCCGGTATTATCGCCTCGATAATCTTTTCCTCCACGATCTCATCGGCCACCGAATATTTTTCTTCCAGCATAGCCTGTTTTGTTATCCTTACCGATGCTTCTACAAGATCTCTTACCATGGAATCCACGTCACGCCCCACATACCCGACTTCGGTGAATTTTGTGGCTTCCACCTTTACAAAGGGGGCATCCATGAGCTTTGCAAGTCTTCTGGCTATCTCCGTCTTCCCGCAGCCTGTAGGACCCATCATCAGAATATTTTTAGGAGTTATCTCCTCTCTCATCTCCTCTGACAGCAGGCTTCTCCTATATCTGTTGCGCAATGCTATAGCTACAGATTTTTTTGCCTCGTCCTGCCCTATTATATATTTATCAAGTTCGCTGACTATCTCTTTTGGTGTCATCTGATAAAGTTTATTGGCCATACTTTACCTCCTATAATTTCTCCACGGAAATATTGTCATTGGTGTAAACGCATATTGATGCAGCTATTTCCAATGATTTTCTGACTATATCTTCCGCTCCGAGATCTGTATTGTTATAAAGTGCGTTAGCAGCTGAATAAGCATAATTTCCGCCTGAACCTATCGCCACGAAAGGCTGATCAGGCTCTATGACTTCACCTGTACCTGAAAGTACAAGCATATCCTCCTTATCTGCAACTATCATAAGGGCCTCAAGATTTCTCATCGCTTTATCTGATCTCCAGAGCTGAGCAAGAGCAACGGCCGCTCTTTTCAGGTTGCCGCCATGTTCATCCAGCTTGCTCTCAAACTTCTCGGTCAGAGAAAAAGCATCAGCCACAGACCCCGCAAACCCTGTAATAACTGTATTTCTATATATCTTTCTTACTTTCTTTGCGCCATTTTTCATAATGGCCGTTTCTCCCATGGTAACCTGACCATCACCGCCTATGCAGATATCGTCAGGACCTCTTCTTACTGCCACAATAGTTGTCGCATGAAACTGTACCATTTTTACCTCCTTTTCGTTTTATGCTTCAAGATCCGATAATCTATTCCTTATAATCACATTCGCTGTTGGAACATACGTATTTGAATGTTTTTCCTTTTTTCTCCGTAAGCAGAGATCCGCATTTAGGGCATTTCTTATTCACAGGTTTGTTCCAATAGACCTGAGTACACTCCGGATAACCGCTGCATCCATAAAACAGTCTCCCTTTCTTGCTTTTTCTTGCTACGATATCACGTCCGCATTTAGGGCACTTAACATCTATAGTCTGCACTATAGGCTTTGTATTTTTGCATTCAGGATAACCGGTACATGCCGCAAAAGCTCCAAACCGTCCGTATTTTACCGCCATAGGTCTGCCGCATTTCTCACATACATCTCCTGTCAGTTCCTGCTGGAATTCGACTTTTTCTATTTCTCTGTCGGCAATTTCCAATTCATCTTTAAGGGTACTGTAAAAATCCCCGATAACATCTTTCCAGTTTATTCCCTGTGTCTCGATATCATCAAGATTGTCTTCCATCTGAGCAGTAAATCCCGCATCTACTATTTCTTTGAAATACTGCTCCATCATATCAGTTACTATAAACCCCAATTCAGTAGGAATCAATGATTTTTTTTCTTTTGAAATATACTTTCTCTCCATCAGAGTCGCCACAATGGGCGCGTAGGTGCTGGGTCTTCCTATATCTTTATCCTCCAGATCCTTTACAAGACTTGCTTCAGTAAATCTTGCCGGCGGTTGTGTGAAATTCTGTTGTCCCGTCACACCTGAAGGCTTCAGTTCCTCACCTTTTTCCATATGAGGCAGCCAAGTGTCCTCTTCTCCTTCTTTAACAGAAGAATATACTTTCAAAAATCCGTCAAATACCATTTTGGATCCTGTTGCCTTAAACACATATTTTCCGTTTATTATTGAAACGTTCATCGCTTTAAAGCGCGCCTGTGACATCTGACTGGCCATAAATCTGTTCCATATGAGTCTGTAAAGATTATACTGATCTTTACTGAGAGAATCCTTTATCATGTCCGGTTCCAGATCAACATGGCTGGGTCTGATAGCTTCATGTGCATCCTGAACATCCTTTTTCCTGTTGGTGTATATATTGTTTCCGTAGTATTCCTCACCTGCAGAATTTATTATATATTCTTTCGCTGCAAGTCTTGCCTCGTCTGAAATCCTTACGGAATCCGTCCTTATATATGAAACGAGACCCATTGTCCCTTTACCTTTTATCTCTATTCCTTCATACAGCTGCTGAGCTATCATCATCGTCTTTTTAGTTGAAAAATTCAGCTTGTTAGCTGCATCCTGCTGCATGCTGCTGGTTGTGAATGGAGGATAGGCCTTCCTGGATCTGTCCTTTTCTTCAATATCCTTTACAATGAATTTTCCTTTTTCAAGTTCTTCGAGTATCCTGTCATTGTGCAGCTTGTCTTCTATAATAAATTTTTCACCGCTGCACTCTGTGAGCTTTGCGGTAAAGGTCCGATCCTTTTCAAACTCTGCCGTAACCGTCCAAAACTCCTTAGGTTTGAAATTCTTTATCTCATTCTCTCTGTCACATATTATTTTAAGAGCGGCAGACTGGACTCTGCCTGCACTAAGCCCTCTTCTTATCTTTCTCCACAGCAGCGGACTTATCTCATATCCGACAAGTCTGTCCAGAACTCTCCTGGCCTGCTGTGCATCTACAAGATGAATATCTATAGGTCTTGGATGCTTGATCGCTTCCTTTATCGCTTTTTCAGTGATCTCGTTAAATACTATTCTGCAGGGCACACTGCTGTCGATTCCCAGCAAAAATGCTAAATGCCAAGATATTGCTTCTCCTTCTCTGTCCGGGTCTGTTGCCAGATAGACTTTAGATGCATTCTTGGCTTCTTTTTTGAGTTCCCTGATGATATCACCCTTACCTCTTATCGATATGTATTGAGGTTCAAAGTCATTTTCTATATCTATACCGAGCTTGCTTTTCGGCAGATCACGTACATGTCCCACCGAAGCGATGACTTTATAACGCCCACCCAAAAACTTCCCTATAGTTTTTGCTTTTGACGGTGACTCAACTATCACCAGTATTTTTTTAGCCGCAGCCATGAAAGCTCCTCCTTATTTGATCAAGTTTAGCTTCTAATATTTGATTATATGTATATTTTCAGCCTTTTGCAATAAAAATTTTACCAAGACAAGAAAAAACAACGCCTTTCATTTCCATTACCGTCACTATACCTGCAACGTATGAAGGAGGCCTCGATAATATTCTGCATATCTGATCCACGTTCATTTCGCCATGATCTTCCAGTATTTCATATATCTCCATTTCAGAAGGACCCAGCAGTCTTTCCGCTTCATTTCTTTTTCCAAACCTGACTCTCATTAGTTCAAGTATATCATTGATATTTGTGATCGGTACAGCCCCGTCCTTTATCAGCTTATTGTTTCCCATGTTATATCTGCTGTCTATATTTCCCGGGACCGCGCACACTTCGCGTCCCTGTTCAGCTGCCAGCTCAGCTGTTATGAGAGCACCGCTGCTGTTTCCAGCCTGCACCACAACTGTTATCTCTGCAAGTCCGCTTATTATCCTGTTCCGCTGAGGGAAAAAATATTTTTTAGGATTTGTCCCTTCAGGATATTCCGATATTATCAGTCCATTTCTTTCTATTTCCTCTTTAAGCCTTTTGTTTTCTCCCGGATAACATATATCTGCTCCACAGCCCAGAACCGCAATAGTTTTTCCGCTTACATCCAGGGCTCCTCTGTGAGCACATGTGTCTATGCCTCTTGCCATGCCGCTTACAACCGTAATCCCTGCTCCCGCCGTCCTTGCAGCTATCTCTGTAGCCGTTTTTCTGCCATAAACCGTAGTATTCCTTGATCCTACAATAGCGGCGCATCTGGTATTGAGAAGAGACAGATCTCCTATGCAGTAAAGGACTTTCGGATATCCTTTTATCTCTTTAAGGAGCTGAGGATACTGAGACATATCCGGAGTTATGATTTTCATATCCATAAAACAGCCCTCCTTATCTTAACGTCCCCTGTCTGTACATCAAAGCTTCAGCAAGATGCTCCTCACCGATCATTTCTTCATTTTCCAGATCCGCTATTGTTCTCGCCACCTTAAGTACTTTATAATATGCCCTTACAGAAAGACCCATACTTTCATATGCCGTTTTCATCATTTTTCTGCATATATTGTTCATTACACAAAATGTATCCACACCTTTTTCATCGAGACAGCTGTTGCTGACTATACCCGTCCCGGCATATCTGCCGCGTTGGATCGCCATTGCCGCCTTTACTTCTCTGCGCATTTCATGAGATGACGTTCTTCTTATATTTTTACCGCCATACCCAATATCATTTGCAGAAATCCCCGACATCTTTACATGCAGATCTATCCTGTCTGAAAACGGGCCGGATATTTTACGCATATAGCTTTCTATCTGTTTTGCTGAACAGGTGCATATTTTCTTTTCATCCCACAGATTTCCACATCTGCATGGATTCGCCGCAAGTACCATCATAACTCTTGCAGGAAATGTCACTTCTGTCATACTACGCTTAAGTCTTATGATCCCTTCCTCTACAGGCTGTCTCATAGCATCTATCGTCCTGCTGCTGAACTCGCCGAATTCATCTAAAAAAAGCACCCCTCTATGTGCCAGTGATATTTCTCCCGGAACAGGTCTGCGCCCTCCGCCTATGACAGCTGCTGCTGAAGATGTATGGTGAGGACTTCGAAACGGTCTTTCTCCGATTATGGGACATTCCTCATCCAGAAGCCCTGCTACGCTGTATATACCGGTTATCTCCAGCTTTTCCTCATACGTCAGCTCCGGAAGTATTGTCGGTATACGTTTTGCGATCATCGTTTTACCACAGCCGGGACTGCCGATCATCATGATTCCGTGCCCACCTGCAGCAGCTATGAGAGCTGCTCGTTTTGCCGTTTCCTGCCCTGCAACCTGGGAAAAATCGATGTCCCATTTTTTATTATTCTTAACAGGATTTCCTTTATACATATCAATCTGTTTTTTACCGGATATGTGGTCAACAGCCTCCTTAAGCGTGTCGGCCGGGAATATTCTGATATCCTGTAATATCGATATCTCTTCGGCATTCCCCGAGGGCAGTATTATTTCTTTTACCCCTTTTTTTCTTAAGCTCATTGCAAGAGGAAGAGCTCCCCTGATCCTGTTTATCCGTCCGTCCAGAGATAATTCTCCCATAAAAGCCATATTATATGGAACACTCCTGTTCCATCCCAAAGTAATGATCCCAATGGCAATAGGAAGATCAAAATGACTTCCTTCCTTAGGCTGTCCCGCAGGAGAGAGATTGACTGTCACTCTTCCATCAGGGAATCTGTATCCTGAATTTATTACAGCAGGCCTGATACGTCTGCAGGATTCCCTTATGGTTGTATCCGCCAGTCCTACAACAGTAAGTGACGGGAGCCCTCTGTGAAGGTCTGTTTCCACCTCCACAGGTTTTCCCTCTACTCCCTCTACAGTGGCTGTCCTTATTCTCGTCAGCATGTACGACTTCCCCTTTCCGATCAAAATACCGCTTCCATATGATTCACTGATATTTCCATCACATCAAAGCCTATTATACTGTAATCTGCTGTCAAATATGAATTATCCCTGAGAAAACATACAGCGGCTCCCTTTATACGTTGCTGTTTCCTCTCATTCACCGCTTCGCACGGCCGTCCGTAACGGCTTCCGCTCCTTGTCTTCACCTCCACAAAGGTTAATCTTTCTCCATATTTGGCTATTATATCGATCTCTCCGACAGCACATCTGTAATTACGCATAAGAATAGTCGCCCCTTTTGCTTCCAGTACTCTTACTGCCATTTCCTCTCCGATTCTTCCCAATACATTGTTGTTCATTCCGCTTCTTTCCTTCCTTATTTTTACATTTTTATAATAATATGTAATTTTATTCATGTCAA
>CALCKF010000005.1 GCA_937966095.1 uncultured Eubacterium sp. | reverse complement strand
CGTCTGGTTCCGGTTTTTCCATAAAATTCTCCATTTTCAGAGGCGGTAAGATGGCCAGCAATGCCTGTGTTGCCGCTGCAGCAGCTCCCGGTGTGATCATTTCTGCCGCTGCAAGCGTTTTCGCTCTCTTTTCAGGGTCCAGATATATATGTGCAAGATTCAAAGGGAATCTCATTGCTTTCAAAGCTGTTTCCACACGCTTTTCATTTTTTATATCCGACCTTTCACCACCCAATATATATTCAACTTCGTTTTTAAAAAAATGCGCTTTATTGACGGCCATTGTCCTTCTGTTAAATTTTTTTAATATATACCGGTCCAGCATATATGTCCCTATGCCTGATTTAAATACTTCCGGTATTTTTTCCGAATTCTTTGCCACCTCACCAGCAACAACAGTAAGGCTTTTTTCAGGCATGGCCACGGAAGGAAGAGATACGGCTGTAGGTCCATGTCTGATTTCTCTGTTCTCCATATCGTTCTCTGATATATTTTCATCCGTATCTTCCTTCTCTATGTCATGACTGTCTTCAGCAATTTCCAGCTTCATATATTCCAATATCTGACCTTTTATAAGTTCCGTGTCCGTAGCAGAAAATCTTTTTCCGGAAACGCTTATCTTGCTGATATCCGCATTATCCATATGTGACAGGGAGTACTCCGCATAACGGTAAAACCTGTCCTCAAGTATTTCCTCCTGCCCCGCGATCATAAACAACCCATATTCTTCCTTTATATCAAGATCATATTCTGATATTACGGAATTTCCGGCCAGATTAAGTATTCCGTCTATGCGGCTCCTCATACATTCCTCCCTGATACCATATACGAGCATCAGGGTTATTGATATCAGTGCAGATAATATCACCATCAGAAAAACAGCACTGCTGCCCCTTTTGCTGTTCATTATTTTTGCCCCTTTGCAAAGTCATGATAACGCACATACTTCGCACCGTCTGTACCATGACACGTCCCCTGTATTATAAACACCCCTTTTTTCTCGAGTATCCCTCTGTGCTGCATCATGACATACTTTTTACCGTATACTTTACTTCCCGTAAGGCTCTCTTCAGAATACAGTTCCCCCACGTTTTGTTCTCTGCCATAAGAATCATATCTGTAAATAGTTTTTCCCGTGACTCTTCCTGCTTCCGCTCTCATTTCCAAATGCATCCGACTTTGACTCAGCGCCTGACTGTAAAAAAACATCAATACAAGAATAACTGTTATCACGGTCAGTATGATCACAGGAAGCACTATTGCCGCTTCCATTATGTAACTCCCTTTTTTGCTGTTCACTGTACTTATAAACATCTTCAATTGAATTTATTTAGCCCTTCAAACGTTTTGTTTACAAAATCCGTTATCTCTGTTTTAAAAATGAGGCCAAGTGCAACAGCCAAAGCCACTAATATAGCCACCTGTACAAGCTCCATTCCCTTTCTGCTTCTGATAATCTCCAATTTATTTTTCATATTTTTCCCTCCTCAAAGTCCCATAAGAGCCGGAGCGATCGTTATTACAACAAGTACCAGCAGGAATATAACCAGCGGAAAAGTAAGCCTGGTCTCGGCAAGTTTTCCTTTCTCTTCACACCTTTTTTTTCTGTAAGACCATAAAAGACAGCTTTCAGCCTGCAGCTTATCAGTAAGTTCAACACCTTTACTGATGTTATCATTGACTATATTGGATATCCTTACTAGTTCTCTTATACCGCTTTCACGCGCCAGCTGTCTCAGCCCCTGATGAAAAGACACATTAGCTTCTTTTGAAGAGATATATATTTCCTTCATTTTTCTGCGAAAATAATCATCATCTTCCAATCCTGAGTCCATACATTCCTCTACAGATCTTTCGAATGCGCTGTTCAGTACAAGACCCGCGTTCAGCATAAGCACCAGTCTATTGACAAATTCCGGCAGATGTCTGATCACAGATTCACCTTCTTCACGTTTCTGCCTTTTTATAACTGCGAACCTGTTTCTATATACTGCAAATGCCGTTATCATAGTCATTATAGGAATAATAAATGCTTCTGCCCCTTTGCCTTCCGAGTATTCCCATTCTATTTTCTCCCCTGATTCTAGTCTTGACGGCAGCTCTATTGTTTTGTCCCTCAAATCACTGTTTACTGCTGATGCCACATTTCTTATTTCATATGCTATCCTATCATTATCACTCACAGCCTTTTCGTTCCCTTTTTCAACGCGGGAATTTCCTGCTCCCGTCGGACTTTCGTCATGCTCATATATAGTAAGATTTACCTTTTCTTTTACTGTGCCATGCATACCTTTCACTTTTGCAGTAAGCATCATATGCCCGGCTCCTGCTCCCTGTGCCGGCCGTACCAGATACACCCCATTTCCTTTATCTATCATTACTGCAGTTTCACTGTCTGATTCCGCAGCCATATATGCCGCCGACAGCATAAGCCCTGCTACTGCCACTGCCGCCATATGTTTTCTGGCTTTCGCAGCTGCTTCATCGTAGCTTATCACCTTTTTCTTTCTGATGGCCCACATCGTATCAAACCTCAATATCGGAAATTTTCTCCATTATGTATATTCCGTATATCATTGCCGCAAGTGCTGCCGTCATGATAAGCCTTCCGGCAGCAGAATCATACAGAGGAGAAACATAGCTGTATGATACTATATTCATCATAAGCAGCATAACCAAAGGCATAGCTGATATTATACGGCCCTCTACCTTTTTCTGTATGGTAACAGCTCTAATCTCTCTCTCTGCCGCCATTTTATCACTTATAATCTCAGCAGTATGGCTTATCACTTTTTCGAGATCGCCTCCCATGCTCCTGCATATATCATACACTTCAAAAAAATCCCTTAAATCTTCATTTCTGCTCCTAAACGCAAGATCTTTCAGCAATACTTTATCGCTTTCTTTGTTCTGCAGCATACTTATCCTCATATGTCTAAGCTCCTTCATTATAAGATCATCGCTTCTGTACATTATTGCAAGATTTTCTTCAGCCTCTATAAGTGCCTCCTGCATATGCCTTCCTGCAGCGATCGAGGCGGACAGCGAATAAAGCAAATCTTTGAACTGCTCATTGAACATACGCATACGTCTGTCGGCCATATATTTTTTTATATATGGAATCACCCATCGTATCAGTATCCCCGATAATAACGATACGACCAAACTGCGGTAAAAAAGATATGTCACAATGAACAGACAAATAAAACCTGCTGAATAGAAAATAATCCTTTCTTTTACTGATAATACATATTCAGAGTAATCATTTATCATGTATACCCCTCCAAAACATATCGTTCATAGAGACCTGCACTTCTTAATTTCTCTATATGTACGATTCCCCTGTCACTTCTTGCTTCGCCATTCTCATACAGTTTATTCAATATTATTTCGCCATCTTTCATT
The DNA here is from genome assembly GCA_937966095.1 of uncultured Eubacterium sp. Classification (GTDB taxonomy): domain Bacteria; phylum Bacillota; class Clostridia; order Peptostreptococcales; family Anaerovoracaceae; genus Lentihominibacter. The sequence goes on along the minus strand of CALCKF010000005.1, from coordinate 29,037 downwards.
CCTTCTATTTCCGCTATTTCCATTACCCTTCTCCGTCCGTCCTGCCCCCTGCTCATATGTATCATTATATCTATCCCCTCAGTTATCTGGTTTCTTATGGCGCTGACCGGAAAATTAGCAGCCTGCAAAAACATTGCTTCAAGTCTTTTCAGCATACCTGATATACTGTTGGCATGACCTGTGCTCATACTGCCGTCATGGCCTGTATTCATGGCCTGTATCATATCCATCACCTCCTTTCCCCTTACTTCTCCAATTATTATCCTATCCGGCCTCATACGCAGACTGGCTTTTACCAGCTGTGCCATATCCACCTCTCCTTTCCCCTGTATATTTGCATTTCTGCATTCAAGCCTCACTATATTTTCCACCTGATCGATCTGCAGTTCTGCCGAATCTTCTATAACCACTATACGCTCATGATGAGGTATGACCTGTGACAGCACATTCAGCATAGTGGTTTTTCCTGACGATGTCCCTCCGCATACAAAGCAGTTATATCCGGCAGATACAAGTAATTTTAAAAGCTCCGCCTCATATGACATGATCGTGCCCAGCCGTATAAGATCATCCATAGTCATTGCATTATCAGGAAATTTTCTTATTGTAAGTATAGGCCCGTTCAATGCTATATTTTTATATATTGCATTTACCCTTGATCCATCAGAAAGCCTTGCATCAAGTATCGGGTTTAGTTCATTTATCTCGCGATGTACTCTTGCCGCTATCCTTCTTATAAGTTCTTCCAGATCTTCAGTGCTGTCAAACGCAAGAGATACTTTTTCAGTCCTGCCGTTTTTTTCTATGAATATATCGTCTTTCCCGTTCACCATTATTTCCGAGATACTCTTATCTTCGATATATGGCTGAAGTATATCCATCTCTTTTCTCAACGACAGGAAAAGTCTTTCGACAATCTGCATATTCTGCCTGTGACTGCAGCTCTGGGCACACTCAAGAGACAATATATATTTTTCTATCTTAGCAAGTGCGTCACTGTCACTCATCTCATTTTCCGAATCCGTCAACAGCAGCCGTATTTCAGATATATGATACTGCATATTATCCTGTAATAATGAAGCACCCGTGTTTTTGATTCTATTTTTTTCCATTTTTACTATTATTTACCTCTTTAACCGTATAATAAAACACCTGTAAAAAATTTACAAGTGTTTTTATTCGACAAATTTCGACATATTGTCAATGCAGATCATCATATATTTTTGTTTATCAGATCCAGCATGCTCAGAACGGTGTAGTGTCTGTTCCATCTGCGGTTCACATTTCTCATCATCACCTTTTTACACAGTTTTTTATCAGCATGAATGAATCCTATATAGACAAGTCCTACAGGTTTTTTATCGGTCCCTCCATCCGGGCCTGCTATTCCTGTTACTGATATGCAGACATCACTTCCGCTGACACTATGAAGTCCTTCAACCATCTCGATGGCGGTTTCCCGGCTTACAGCTCCGTATTTTTCCAAGGTTTCTTGCTTTACACCCAGCTCCTGCATCTTCGCCTCATTACTGTATGTTACAAGTCCTCTTTCAAATGATTTTGATATCCCCGGTATGTCTGTGATCGCAGACGCAAACATTCCTCCCGTACATGATTCCGCACAGGAAATCGTCAACCCTTTATCCATAAGTTTATTGCATACCACCTCTACAAGTTCTTCATCGTCACAGCTGTATATATACTGTCCAACTCTGTCCATGACGATTTTCAGCATATCGTCCACAGCCGACTTTGCTTCATCTTCCGTTTTTCTTTTGGAGGCTATTCTCAGCGAGCACTCTCCTTCCTTAGCATACGTCGCAAGAGTCGGATCCGTCTGAACGTCTATAAGATCCAGAAGATCGGTTTCCAGCTGTGATTCCCCTATACCAAACGCTCTCAATATCCTGTAGTATATGACATCTTCCGACATAGACTGCAGGAAAGGCATTACACTCTTCTGGAACATCCTTTTCATCTCTCTTGGAGGTCCCGGCATACATATTATATGCTTCCCGTTCCTTTCAAGCGCAAACCCCGGAGCTGTTCCGGCATCGTTATGGAAGACCTTAGCTCTTGACGGCATAACAGCCTGCTTCCTGTTGTTTTCGGTCATCTCTCTTCCAAGCCTGCTGAAATACTTTTCCAGTTCTTCCATCACGTCATCCATGACGACCATATTATCTTCCAGGACTCTGCAGGCCACTTCCTTTGTCAGATCGTCCTGTGTAGGTCCTAGGCCCCCTGTCGTCAATATAAGGTCACAATCCTCAAATGCCAGCTTCATCATCTCTTCTACTCTTTCAGGATTGTCTCCCACAGTATAATGATACATTACATCATATCCCAGCATATTGAGCTGCTGGGAAAGATATACAGTATTTGTATTCGTTATCTGACCGAAAAGAAGCTCGGTCCCTACGCTTAGCACAGCCGTTTTCATATGATAACCTCTCTTCCCTACATGGAAAATAATTTCCTGTTTTTAGCTATGTATTCAATACCGGAAATGACAGTCATCACAAGCGCTGCCCAAAGAAAAATGGTATCCATGGGAACATAGAACCCCAACAGAGAAAAAGGCCAGTTTTCCAGTATCAGAAGAGGTATGGCGATCATCTGCGTTATAGTCTTTATCTTCCCGGTAGTTCCTGCTGCTATGACTATGCCCTGTGCCGCCGCCACCTGACGCATACCTGTTATTATAAATTCTCTTCCAAGTATCACTATCACCATCCATCCCTGTACATCTCCCACCTGAGAAAGACATATGAGAGCAGACATAACCAAAAGCTTATCAGCAAGAGGATCCATAAGTTTTCCGAAATTAGTAACAAGGCCGTATTTTCTCGCTATATGTCCATCCAGCATATCAGTAAGGGCTGCTAAAATAAATATCACTGCTGCAGCATATCTGTAATCCATCAAAAACACTATAATGAATACAGGTATGGCAAATATTCTTCCCATTGTCAGTTTATTAGGCAAATTCATATTATTTTATTCCTCCATTCTTCCTGTAAGATCATAATCAAAAGCGTCCGTTATCCTTACTTTCACTATGTTTCCCGGACACAGACCAGTGCTGCCGCTGAAAATGACCGAATTATCTATCTCAGGTGCATCATACATTGTTCTGCCTGTATAAGAGCCGTCCTCTTCCACATCATCTATAATCACATCCATAGTATCTCCCACTTTCGACATGTTTATTTCCCTGGATATTTCCAGCTGTCTTCTCATTATCTCATCTACTCTCATCATCTTTATTTCTTCATCGACCTGATCTGACATATCTCCTGCAACCGTCCCTTCCTCACAAGAATATGCAAATACTCCTAATCTTTCAAATCTGGTTTCCTCAATGAAGTTCAAAAGTTCTTCAAACTGATCCTCGCTCTCTCCCGGAAAGCCTACGATCATGGTAGTCCTTATGTGTATATCGGGAATCGCAGTTCTCAGTCTTTTAATGGTGTTTCTTATTCCAGCTCCGGTAGAATGCCTGTTCATGTCACATAGCACTCCGTCCGAAATATGCTGAAGAGGTATATCTATATAATTACATATCTTTTTTTCGGAAGCCATAACATCTATCAGATCATCTGTTATCTTATCTTCATAGCAATACATGAGTCTTATCCATTCTATACCTTCTATGCTGCAAAGCTTTCTCAAAAGTTCCGGCAATGCAAGCCTTCCATAAAGATCTCTCCCATATTCCGTAACATCCTGAGCAATAAGTATAAGCTCCCTGCATCCTTTTGATGCAAGATATTCAGCTTCTTCAAGAATTTTTTCCATAGATCTGCTTCTGTATGTTCCTCTTATCTGGGGAATTATGCAATATGTACAGCAGTTATTGCAGCCTTCTGCTATTCTCAATGTCATTGAATACGGGTTGTCCGGTATCTTACGTGCGGAAAATTCCTCAAATATTTCAGGCTGACATGAAAATATCCTTATTTGATCTCTGTGTTTAAATGATCTTATTATTTCAGGAAGCTTTTCATAATCGTTGACGCCAAGGAAAATATCTACTTCAGGCAGTTCATCTGCCAGTTCATCCCCATATCTTTGAGAAAGACATCCCGAAACAATCAGCAGTTTTCTTTTATCTCCATTATCATCGATTCCCGCCTCGTCTATAAATCTTATCATATCAAAAATGCAGCCTATAGATTCTTGTTTTGCATCATTTATAAATCCACATGTATTTACAAGTATTATATCTGCATCCTCTATGCTGTCGGTTATTTCCATGCCTGCAGCCTCACATATCCCGGCAATCGATTCAGAGTCATTGAAGTTTTTAGGACAGCCCATTGTTTCCAAATATAATTTCATCATCACTAGATATCCTCTGTACTTTCTTTCATATTCATGAGATCTTCCTCTGTGATAAGGACCTGGCGGGGTCTGCTGCCATCAGACGGGCCTACTATCTGTCTTTCCTCCATCATATCGATTATCCGCGCGGCTCTGTTATAACCTATTCTGAATCTTCTCTGCAGCATCGAGACAGATGCCTGATGAGCCTGCACCACAGCTTCTATGGCTTCCGGCAGCAATTCATCTTCAAGATCACGCTCTCCCTTTTCTGCAGCAGGTGTATTGGCTTTCTCTATGGAATCCATGACATTCTCGGAATATTCAGCTTCATCTACTTGAGATTTTACGAATTCTATCACATTATGCACTTCTTCATCGGATATGAATGAGCCCTGTACCCGCAAAGGTTTGCCGCTACCCAAAGGATTGAACAGCATATCACCCTTACCTACCAGTTTTTCAGCTCCGGCCATGTCAAGTATTGTCCTGGAATCAAACTGAGAAGATACCGCAAATGCTATCCTGGATGGTATATTAGCCTTTATTACACCAGTGATAACATCTACGGAAGGCCGCTGGGTCGCAACTATGAGATGCATACCTGCAGCTCTCGCTTTCTGAGCAAGTCTGCATATTGACTCTTCTACCTGAGAAGGAGCCGCCATCATTAGATCCGCAAGCTCATCTATTATTATCACTATCTGAGGCATCATATGCTCGTCCTCACCCTTTTTTCTCAAAGCTGCATTATAAGTAGAAAGTCCTCTTACTCCCTCCTGAGCAAATTTTTTATATCTTTCATCCATTTCTGCAACAGCCCAGTTCAGTGCAGCTGCTGCCTTTGCAGGCTCTGTAACTACCGGTATGAGCAAATGAGGTATACCGTTATAATTAGCCAGTTCGACCACTTTAGGATCTATTAGCACCAGTTTTACCTCATCAGGTCGTGCTTTATATAGTATACTGGTTATTATACTGTTTATACACACGCTCTTTCCTGATCCTGTTGACCCGGCTATCAAAAGATGTGGCATAGCCTTCAGATCTGCAACTATGGCCTTGCCGGCTATGTCCTTTCCTACGGCAAATGTAATTTTTGAATCGGATTTCTTGAAAGCCGCTGAATCTATTATCTCCCTGATAGTCACCATGTTTATCCTGTCGTTTTCTATTTCTATACCTACTGCAGGCTTACCTGGTATGGGAGCTTCTATTCTTATGCTTTTAGCCTCCATATTCAGAGCTATATCATCAGCAAGATTCTTTATTCCCTTCACCTTGACTCCACTGTTAGGATGCACCTCATACCTTGTTACCGCAGGACCCTGTGTCACATTTGTGACCTGGGCATTGATATTGAAACTGTGGAGAGTTTCTTCCAGTTTCATTGCCTTTGCCCTGAGATTGCTTTCCTCCTCAGCTCTGTTGCCTCCGCTCTTTTTGGCTTTTACAAGCAGGTCTATAGGCGGAAAACTGTAACTTTCTGATGAAGTTATATTTATATTGAAATCTTCCTCTTTCAAAGTACTCTTTGCTGCTTCCGCTTTTGTAAGTTTATCTTCCATGGCCTTCGGCGAAAAACCTCCCACTATTATAGGAGTGCCGAAGGCATTCTCATCTCTCTCTTTTTCCTCAGGTTCCGGAACATGGTCTGTATCATGTTTTTTTCTGCGACCAAACCGCCCATTTTTCCCCTCACGTTCCTCCCCCAGAGAAAAATCAAGTACATCATCTTCTTTTCCGGAAGCTATATCATCATCCTGCATATAACCTAATATCTTTTTCTGACCGGCTGTCATTCCCCCTGGATGTTCTTGTGGTGTATAAATATTTCTGTCATGTTTTTTCTCATCTTCAGATAAATCGACTTCATTATGTACTGTCTTCCTGCGCTTTTCAGCCTTCCTTGCGTCCCTGCTTTCTCTATGCTTTTCTCTGTTTTCCCTGGCCCTTTCAAAGCATCTTGATACAGGTGTATTCATCACAAGAAGAAGACATATTATTATCACTACTGTGGAAAATATATAAAGCCCCGGTATTCCTATGAGCATTACGATCACTTTGCCTGCCATCATCCCGAAAAGACCGCCGTCATCAAGTATCATGCCGTTGTTATAATAGACATCTGCATTCCAAAATTTCTGGTTAAGAACAGCTTCATCTATAAAGCGACCTGAATTTATAAGGGATATCATAAGAAATATTATCATAAGTAATACAGCGGATTTCAGTCCTACATGTATTGTCTTCCTCATAAACAGCAAAACACCGTATATTATAAAATAATACGGCAATATATATGCTGCAAATCCGAATAATCCCTTGAAAAACTGCGACAAAGCCATACCTATGGATCCTGCCGCCGAAGTTTGGAATCCTATTATGAGAAATATGCCTACAGCTATAAGAACTATTGACACTATTTCATCCTTAATACGATTATTTACTCTTGTTTCTCCTCCGGAAGCCATCCCCGCTTTTTTCCCGGATCTGCCGTTATTCACTTTTGTTTTGCCTACAGCTGATCTGCCGCTTTTACGACTTACGGCTGAACTTGACGGTTTTCTCCTGCTCCCACTCATCATTTACCTCATTTATGCAAGCATAAAGCTGTATACTATCACTGCTATTCCAATCGCCCATGTATAAAATGAAAATCCTATGAGCCTTTTATTGGATACTAGTTTTATCATTGCTTTTATAGCGAACAGTCCCGAAAGCGCAGATACTATCACACCTACGATCACCGGGCCTATCAAAGAAATATCCATTCCAGCCCTGAATGCATCAGGTGCCTCTACTATCACTGAGCCAAGTATCGACGGAATCGATATCAGAAAGGCAAACTTGACTGCAAACTCCTTGTTAAGACCTGATATAAGCCCTCCAAAAAGAGTAGAGCCTGATCTCGATATACCCGGGCATATGGCTATTCCCTGCATCACTCCTACAAAAAACGCATTTCTGAATTTCATTTCCTTTACCGATTTGTTATTTTTCCCCATTTTTTCTGCAATGAAAAGTATCGTGCCGGTAATGAGAAGCCCTGTTCCTATAGCCGCAAGTGACAAATAAAGAGCACTGAACAGATCATTGAATACAAGTCCGATTACGGCAGTAGGTATCGTTGCCACTATTATCATAAATCCAAGTCTTCTCGTAGGATTTGCATTGATTCTGAGACCTTTTCCTGTGAACAGATCTTTTATGACTGCACCCAGTTCCTTTACCAGCTCCACTATGTCTTTCCAGTAAATTATGAATACCGAAACAAGTGTTCCAAGATGGAGAAGTACTGCAAAAGGCAGCACATTTTCCGCACTTATACCAAAGAAATATTGCAAAAGCGCTAAATGGCCCGAACTGCTTATAGGCAGAAATTCCGATAGCCCCTGTGCCAGACCCAATATTATCGCTTGAAAATACGTCATAAAAAAACCTCCCTGTTTTTCACTATATTATTTGATTATACCATAACCATATGTTAAATGATATAAAAATTGTCCACCTTATGCTTTTTTCTGCTTATTACAAGATAATCTTCCATATTATGTGTATACATCACAAAATCCCTCCCATCTCTTTACATCTTAACTGTTTTAGTAGTATAATGATGGGAAAAAGTGCTATTAAATAATATAATAATTTATCAATAAATTTAGGAGGTCACCATTTATGAAAAGAAAACCCAATATTGCAGTTGTGGGCGCTACGGGAGTAGTGGGAACCACGTTTTTAAAAGTTTTGGAGGAAAGAGATTTTCCTTTTGAAAACATCTATATGATGGCATCAGCCAAATCAGCAGGAAAGAAGTTGACCTTCAAGGGAAAAGAATATACCGTTGAGGAACTGACTGAACATTCATTTGACAAACCCATAGATATCGCACTTTTCTCAGCAGGAGGATCTACCAGTGAAAAATTTGCTCCCATTGCTGCTGCTCATGGTGTGACCGTTGTTGACAACAGCAGTCAGTGGAGAATGGATAAGGATGTGCCTCTGGTGGTTCCTGAAGTTAACCCTGAAGATATCAAATGGAATAAAGGCATTATCGCCAATCCTAATTGCTCAACAATACAAGCCATGGTAGCTTTAAAACCGCTTCATGACAAATATGGTATAAAGCGCGTGGTATACTCCACATATCAGGCAGTATCAGGTTCAGGTGTGAAAGGAATAAACGATCTTAAAAACGGGCTTGCAGGAAACGATGACAAACTCCAGGCATATCCGCATCCTATAGCAGGTAACTGTCTTCCGCATATAGACGTCTTCACCGATAACGGCTATACTAAAGAAGAAATGAAAATGATCAATGAGACACATAAAATTCTCGATGAAAACATCAGAGTTACAGCTACAACTGTAAGAGTGCCTGTATTCGATTCTCACAGCGAGTCTATAAATGTAGAATTGGCGAAGCCTTTTGAATTGGAAGATGTAGTGGAACTCTTTAAAAACTCACCGGGCATAATAGTTCAGGATGATATAGAGCATAACGTATATCCGCTGGCAAGAAATGCCGCAGGTACCGATGACGTATATATCGGACGTATACGTCGTGATTTTTCCATTGAAAACGGTCTCAACATCTGGGTTGTCGCAGATAATATAAGAAAAGGAGCTGCAACAAATGCGATACAGATAGCAGAACTTCTTTTAGACCAAATGGAAGACTAACCAATAGAACTTAAGATAAGCAAAAAACTGCTGTACCTTTATATCCGATACAGCAGTTTTATTATTACCGGCTTTATTTACACCGATCAATTACCATTCTTTGCAGACCCGGATGCTTTAAGCTTTATCCATTTTATCAGCTGTATAACAGGTATGTTCATAAAAGCAAGACCGTATACTATCAACATCTGTGGGATCCCAAGAGTCTGTACCTTGAATATATGATCCACTGTCGGTATCATCAAAGCGCCTGTTATAAGGACAAGACCCACAAGAAATGCTCCTATGAGCCATTTGTTGTTCCATACACGTTTTGTAAATACTACCGGTCTGTCAGACTTGCAGTTGAATCCATGAAAAAGTCTGCTGATACAAAGAGTACCAAATGCCATAGTACTTCCTAACAATGCACTGCCCCCAAGTTCTCCAGCCGTTAACCATCCGTTCAAGCCTATCATAAACGAAAGAACTGTCATTATGCATATTGAGACTCCTCCTACACCTATCTTTGCGAGAAACGATCTGGTAAGTATCGATTCATCTGCGGGTCTTGGCTTCTCGTTCATGAGTTCCCTGCTGTGAGGCTCAAGTCCAAGGGCTATAGCAGGCAGGCTGTCTGTGAGAAGATTTATGAACAGCAAATGAACAGGAGCAAACGGAACAGGAAGAGCAAGTACTGATGCATAAAGCACTGTCAATATTGCTCCAAAATTACCTGACAGCAGAAACTGTATAGAATTTTTTATATTTTTATATACATTCCTGCCATTTTCAACAGCCTTTACTATAGTTGCAAAATTATCATCGGTCAGCACCATAGCTGCCGCATCTTTTGAAACCTCGCTTCCCGTGATCCCCATAGCAACTCCAATATCCGCCTGTTTCAGAGCCGGCGCGTCATTTACTCCGTCTCCTGTCATTGCAACTATATTGCCCTTATCCTGCCATGCGCGCACTATCCTTATCTTGTGTTCAGGAGAAACCCTTGCATATACCGATATATTCTCAACATGATCTCTGAGTTCCTCATCGCTCATATTATCCAGCAACGATCCCTCACATGCCTCCGAATCATCTCTAAGTATCCCTATCTTCTTTGCTATAGCCGCCGCAGTGACCTTATGATCTCCTGTTATCATCACCGGCTTTATTCCGGCATCTATACACTCCGCAACTGCTGTCATCGATTCTTTTCTAGGAGGATCCATCATAGATATAAGACCGAGAAATATCATATCATCCTCATCATCAACACCAGGAGAAAAGTCCTCCGTTATCTCTTTATATGCAAAAGACAGCACCCTCAACCCATTACGCGAGAAATCTTCATTGCATTTTTCTATATCCTCTATATCTTTTTCCTGTATATCCCTTATACCATCCTCGTCCTCTATACCCTTGAGCCTTTTTACCAGAACATCTACAGCACCTTTCGTTATCATAAGTGTTCTTCCGTCAGCCATTCTATGACATGTCGACATCAGTTTACGATCGCTGTCAAAAGGTATTTCCGCAATCCTGGGATTTTCACTGCGGATGTTTTCATATGATTTCCCGATCCCTGACGCCATATTAACAAGAGCTGTCTCTGTAGGATCACCGATTTCCTTACCGTCTGCTATAGTGGAATCATTGCACAAAACACTGGCTGTCAAAAGATTCATCTGCCCACGGTCTTTTTCATCAACATCACCTGCTTCGATCCTTTTTCCATGAACATAATAGTCTTCAACCGTCATTTTATTCTGCGTAAGAGTTCCTGTCTTGTCAGAGCATATGACGGAAACACTTCCCAGACCCTCAACAGCTTGAAGCTTTCTTATTATAGCATGTTCTCTGGCCATCTTCTGAGTACCGAATGAAAGCACTATAGTTACTATAGAACTGAGGGCTTCCGGTATTGCCGCTACAGCCAGTGCAACAGCAAACAGAAAAGCATCTCCTATAGGCTCCCCTCTGAATACACTTATACCAAACAGCACTCCACAGAAAACGAGAATAAGCACGGACAGTTTCCTTCCAAAGTTATCCAGATTTACCTGCAGAGGCGTTTTCTTTTCAGAAGTGGTCTTGAGCAGAGATGCGATTTTCCCTACTTCTGTATCCATTCCTGTTGAAGTCACAAGGAATTCTCCTCGCCCATAAGTAACAAAACTTCCGGAATAAACCATATTGATGCGATCTCCCAGAGGAGCTGTTTCGCCTATGACTTCTGTATCTTTCTCAACTCCCAGGCTTTCACCTGTAAGAGCACTCTCGTCAACCTTCATACCCGCATTTGATATTATTCTTCCGTCTGCCGGAACAAAATCACCAGCCTCCAGGCTCACTATATCTCCCACAGTTATACAGGATGCAGGTATCTTTGTAAACTTTCCTCCGCGCATGACTTTAGCTTCCGGAGCAGACATTTTTTTCAGACTGTCAAGAGACTGCTCCGCCTTCACTGTCTGTACCGTTCCCAGCAAAGCGTTTATCGTTATTACCACAAGTATTACTATAGTGCTCTCCAAATCTCCTAAGATCCCTGAGATTATTGCTGCAAGCATCAGTATTATTACCAGAAAGTCCCTGAACTGCTCCAGGAAAATGCGCAGTTTGGATTTTTTCTTGCCTTCAGCAAGTTCATTCGGTCCATATTTTTCAAACCGGTCCTTTATCTGCTCTTCTGACAACGGATCAGTACTTCCGTTCACTTCTATCATTGCTTCTTTCTCAGTCATTTTATAAAATTCTTTCATAGCTGTTCTCCTTATGAATATTATTATGCCCGTATCATCAAAAATCTTATATGAATAAAGCACTGCACTGTCATTTTCTGATAAAACACAAAAAGAGACTTTTACTGCATCCAAATGCAATAAAAGTCTCGCAGTTTCATTACGCACCGGATGGAATTCCCGCCACGAATCCCATCGCGCTGACGATAGCGTAAACACAAACAGTGCCTGCTACTCCCTTTTATTAAAACCCATGATATAGTCTTTCATGCCGAATGTCAATGGTTTATTCAGTCAAACACCCATTCTTTTTCTTTAAACCCTACAAATATCCTGTCTCCATCTACAAGTATAGGACGCTTTACAAGCATTCCATCTGTTGAAAGAAGCTCTATCTTTTCGTCATCCGTCATCAGATCCATACGGTCCTTAAGTCCCATTTCCCTGTATTTTATACCGCTTGTATTAAAAAATTTCCTTGCCGGATACCCGCTTATCCTTATCCATTCTCTGAGTTCATCCGCGGTAGGATTATTCTCGACGATATGTCGGCTTTCAAATTCCACGCCTTTATCCTCCAGATACTTTCTCGCTTTACGACATGTCGAACATTTTGGATATTCTACGAAAAGCATTACTTTCTCCCTTCATATAAAATATAGATATGTTCAAAAAGCGGCACCAAAATATGATACCGCTTTCTAAATCCCATTTACGATTTTGCTCCCTGAATTGTGCACCACAGGCTACATATCGGAAGCAACGACTTCCTTACCGTTGTAATAGTTGCAATTAGGGCAAACTCTGTGGGGAAGTTTTGGCTCGTGACACTGTGGACAGATAGAAAGTCCAGGTGCTTTCATCTTCATGTTTGGAGATCTTCTCTTGTCTCTCCTCGCTTTTGAAGTTTTTCTCTTAGGTACTGCCATGTTTTACACCTCCTTTTGCGCCATTATGTGTATTATATGTTCTGTGAACATGATGTCCGTAAAATAATTCACAACTTCTAAAGTATACATTCCATATGCATGACTTGTCAACATATATTTTATCTGTTGTCAAAAAAGCTTTTTATACCATCTCTAGTTCCTGGAAGTCACTATTTTATAAGTATCTCTGGCTATCATCAGTTCTTCATTGGTAGGAATAAGGATGATCTTCACATTTGAATCATCACGCGATATTATCATTTCCTTGCCTCTCACCTTGTTTTTAACAACATCCAGTTTTATGCCGAGATTTCCAAGATCATTGCATATGATGTCCCTCATGGAGATATCGTTCTCACCTACACCAGCAGTGAATACGATAGCGTCGACACCATTCATTTCTGCTATATAAGCTCCTATATAGAATCTGACCTTATGGGCAAACACTTTAAGAGCAAGCATAGCTCTTTCGTTCCCATCTTCCGCAGCTGCCTCCAAATCTCTGAAATCACTGGAAACACCGGAGATCCCCAGGACACCCGACTTTTTATTGAGTATCTCGTTTGCAACTCCGGGATCGAGATTTTCCTTTTCCCTGATATAAGTAACTATTGCAGGATCGATATCTCCGCATCTCGTTCCCATTACAAGTCCCTCCAGAGGTGTGAAACCCATAGATGTATCTATACACTTTCCTCTCTTGATCGCTGTAACAGATGCTCCGTTGCCAAGATGACATGTTATCAGTTTGAGATCGTCCAGATTTACGTTCAATATATCAGCAGCCCTCTCTGCAACATACTTGTGACTCGTTCCATGGAATCCGTATCTTCTGATACCGTATTTTTCATAGTATTCGTAAGGAATAGCATAAATATATGATTCAGGAGGCATAGTCTGATGGAAAGCCGTATCGAATACTGCAACCATCGGTGTATCCGGCATAAGTTCCTGGCATGCCGCTATACCGAGAAGGTTTGGCGGATTATGGAGAGGCGCCAGATCTATACATTCTTCAAGAGCTTCTATAACTTTATCATCGATAAGTACCGAATAAGCAAATTTTTCTCCTGCATGAACCACACGATGTCCTACAGCTCCTATTTCACTCATGTTTTTCACAACACCGTGGTTTTCATCCTGGATCGCCATCAGTACATGAGAAATAGCATCCTTATGATTTTCCATAGGAACGATCAACTGGAACTTATCCATACCGATTTTCGTATGAGTGATCACAGATCCTTCCATACCTATTCTTTCAACCAGGCCTTTACAGAGAAGAACTTCGTTTGTCATATCCAGAACCTGGTACTTCAGTGAAGAACTACCGCAGTTGATTACTAAAACTTTCATTTATAATTCCTCCATACATTTTTAATATTAAAACAACTATATTATTATAACTGTTAAGCCAAAGCGTTACAATACCTCTAATCATTTTCAGAATTTTATAACAATTGCTGTGAAATATACGGTCTGACTACACGATCTGAAAATCCATATAGATTTCTTCCGTTGATTATATTATAAATATCAGATGCCAATATATCATATTTCAGTATATCTTCTGTCGGCATCGATATTTCCTTATATCTGTTTATGTTGGTTATAACCGGTATTGATGCAATATCATTTTTTTTGATTATATTAAGCAGCTGCCTTCCGCGTTTTCCGGCTGCCAGCACCCGCGCATAAACAGGCATGTCCGCTTCAGCATAGTTTTTCTTCAACCCTGTAAGAATATAGATAATAAGACGCTTGACCGCTGCCTCGGTGTATCTTCGTGAAACAAGACACGAAACAAATTCAGCCATTGAATCAGCCTTTATAATTTCCTTTTTGAACTTATTTTCAAGTCCTTCTCCCATACAATATATCTGCGAAAGCTCATCACTGCTCATTCTTGTGAGCTGACCCTTTAGCAGTAAAAATGCTCTTTTTTCCGCGTTTTGTATATCGGAACACCTTAATATTTCCTGAACCACATCCTCAGGCATATATTTCTCAAGCATTCCCAATCCCTCGGCACCGGTCATTATCATGTCCCTTATGGCCGAAGCTCCTGCCATACCCGACTCATCGTCTGCCTCTCTGTACCCAGCACCTTCACGTTTTATCGTAAAAGCTCTTATCATATGTCCCGTGTGTCTCCAATATGATATCCTCTTAAGATATTCCACAGCAAGGATGTTATTGGGACTGGTCAGAAGAGATGCTTTATCTTTTCCCAATCTCTCCTCAACAGCGATATGAAAAGCTCTGGCAAATGAAACGCCGGATCTCATTCTTTCCTTTCTTATCTCAATGAGTCTGTCACTGTCTGATATTATCGCATCTGCCAGTTCCCGCAGCGTCTCTATATCACCGCACTCGCTTCCGAAAGATATGTCTGTTATGCCTATTCCCTGAAGTATATCAACGGCACCCGAAGCAAATAACTCTCCGCGGTTGCAGGCAAATGTAAACGGCAGTTCCAGTACAAGATCTACACCATTTTCCACAGCAAGGCGGCTTCTGGACCACTTGTCCAGCAAAGCGATTTCTCCCCGCTGTGTAAAATCACCGCTCATTACTGCAACAGAATATTCAGCCCCAGTTATCTCCATGGACTTTTTCAGATGATATTTATGTCCGTTGTGAAACGGATTGTATTCAACGATCATTCCTAATATTTTCATTTTTATATCATAACATAAATACACATATAATAAAAGCCGCTGCAGCAGACAAGACACCATGTGTAAACTTGCTCAGTATAAGATATCTCACAGTTATTCCGGTACCTGCAAGCATGCTGGCAGACTGGCCTATCACAGAAAGGCCTCCCCATGACATTATGCCTGAACACATCACACATTTAAGAAAATCAGTTGCCTCAGAACACTCTGCTACAGCACCGCATCCTACGGTCATTTCGAAAAATCCTTTTATCAAGGCGCGGATTTCCTGACTGTTCACAAGTGAAAGACCTCCGCACATATGAATAAGATCCGTAATCAGCATAAAAAGCACTATGTATGCAAGTACTATCCCCAAAGATCTGAACGACATTATTATGGCTTCGGTAAAAGATTCCTGCATACCTTTATCCTGCACTCTGTTTCTGACTGGAGCTATATCTGAATGACAGCTTTTTCCGATTATAGCGGTATACAGAACGCCGTTTGCCAATGCTCCTGCATAATGGGCCGTAGCTATTATCCCTCCCAGCATACCTGACCCCAGCATTCCCGCACCAACAGCACCTATCATGAATGCCGGTCCTGATGTGCTGCAAAAGCTCATAAGACGCTTTGCCTCTTCAAGAGATATTTCTCCGTCACGCCTGAGATCACCCACTATTTTCGCTCCCATAGGATATCCTGACAACACACTCATAGCGAATGGAAAAACGCCTGCTCTGAATATCCTTATTACTCCTATATTCTGAAGAAAGTTCGCACATATGAAAAAAGGAAGCAGGGCTGGAAGCACATTCGTTAGCCATAGCGATATTCCTTTTCTCGCCGAATTCAAAGCTATCGTCGGAAATATCACCATAAGAATGCAGCATATCAATGTGGCGGCCCCTGCAGCCAATATCCTTTTTCTGTTAAAATTAAAAATATCCATAGTCTATTTATATTAAAAGACCATGGATATTATGTATCACATAATTCCTGTTATTCCTCTTGCACTTCAGGTTCAGGCATATCGTCTGCATTCATCTGGGTCCTGTATGCCATATCCTTAAGCTCATCCCTGTTTGCCGCCAGAGCGGAATTTATATCATCAAAAGCTTTTTCTATACTTGTAAACATCTCTCCGAAATATATCGAACTGAGATGCTCCATTTTACCCTGGAAGCTGTAAAGGATGCTGTCAAGATAGTCATATGTACCTATTTTGAGCTGTTTTGCCGTGTTCTCTGTCACCCGCATGAGCTCATCTGCACGCAGCTTTGCTTTTACTGTTATATCATTATTTTCAACAAGGGCATCTGCCTGTTTCTGAGCATCTTCTATAACCGCTTCATATTGTGTCCTTGCTTCTGCTATTATCCTTTCTCTTTCGTTCTTTATCCACTGTGCCTGCTGTATTTCGTCCGGCAGTTCTGCTCTTATCTCCCTTACTATTTCCAAAAGTTCCTGTGAATCAACCATTATTTTCCCTGTAAGAGGAAACCCCGCAGCAGTATCAACTATTTCTTCGATTTCTTCCAAAAGCTCTAAAACTCTCATAAATATCCTCCTATTTTACATTAGCTAATTGATCCATTTTTTCTATTATTTTATCAGGAACCAGCCCCTGAATCGATCCTCCAAGAGAATGGACCTCTTTTATCATACTGGAACTTATAAAAGAATACTGCGGATCCGTCATCAAAAATACGGTTTCGACAGTTTCATCAAAAAGCCTTGCATTCATCTGAGCCATCTGGATCTCATATTCAAAATCCATTGCAGCTCTCAGACCTCTTACTACAACGTTAAATCCATTAACGTTCACATAGTCCGCCAGAAGACCTGAAAAACAGTCTACGCGAACATTTTCCAAATGCTTCAGTGTATCAGCTATCATGCTCCTGCGCTCATCCAGAGAAAAAGCACATTTTTTTGAAGGATTGACTATTATCCCTATTGTAAGCTCATCATACAGCTTTGATGCCCTTTCTATTATATTGAGATGTCCGTTGGTGAGCGGGTCAAACGATCCGGTGTATAATGCCTTTGTTTTCATATGCCAATCCTCCCGAATTATAGTAAATTATATCATGCCTCAATGATATGTTCAATAATATATTGACAGCACTATCCTGCCGTACTTTCGTTCTTTGAGCTTTTTTAATCCATAAAGTTCTTCCGGCAGTTCTTCGTCTCTCCTGTGTTCGGCAATGATCAGGCCTTCATCATTGAGAAGACTGAGTTTACTTATACTTTCAAAACTAGGCTCTATAAATCCTCTGCCATAAGGCGGATCCAGAAAAATTATATCAAATTTATCATCCTGTGCATCCAATACTTTTCTGAAGTCTCCTGAAACGACCGTTGCTGCATCTCCGGCACCGCACAGCTCTATGTTTTTCTTTATGAGTTTTATGCTTTCTCTGGAACTGTCTCCAAAAACACACGATGAAGCGCCTCGGCTAAGAGCTTCTATACCGATGCTGCCGGTGCCCGCAAACAGATCCAGAAATCTGCTTTCACGTATTTTGCCCATAAGTATACTGAACATAGCTTCCTTTACTTTATCTGCTGTTGGCCTTACCGAATAATCCACCGGTGTTTCCAGTTTTCTGCCTTTATACTTCCCTGCGATCACCCTCATATACTTCCTCCGTAAACTATTTTAACCATTCTATCACTAAAGGTAAAATATATCTACAAAAATTGAAAAAGAGATATTTACTTGAAGGCAAATATCTCCCTTTCCGATTAGTTTTCTTTTTTACTCAACATTAACGTACTTATTTTCCTGCAAGCTGCTGTTCAGCCATTTCAACCAGCTTCTTAGTCATATAACCGCCAACATAACCATTCTGTCTTGCAGTCATATTTCCCTTGTCTGCCTGGTCATAGTTCGCAAGACCCAGCTCATTGGCCACTTCAGTCTTCAAACTCTTTAATGCAGGTTTTGCACTAGCATTCATTTTATCCTGTAATGACATTCATTCTCACCTCCTGTACTAATAATTTAACCTGAGGTGAAAAAACTATTACAAGCAATTATTTCATATGTTTCCGTGTTTTCCCATACTAAAGAATCAGCATTATATCATTTCCGAAAAGTTTTATGATCCTCTTTTTAAGCTCACAGTTTCTTTCATTTTTCAGCATAGGGTCTTCATCGATTATTTTTACTGCTTCTTTTTTTGCATGTTCAAGTATTTTCATATGCTTTGAAATATACGATATGTCAAAATCCGGAATTCCATGTTGCCTGGTACCGAATATATCACCGGGTCCACGCAGCTTCAGATCCTCTTCAGCTATAAAGAATCCGTCATTTGATTTTTCCATTATCTCACCTCTTTTAGCTGCTATTTGTGAATCACTTTCATTTATCAGGAAGCAAAACGACTTGCTGCTTCCTCGTCCGACACGCCCACGCAGCTGATGCAGCTGAGCAAGGCCGAATCTCTCGGAATTCTCTACTATCATAACAGTCGCATTAGGTACGTTTATGCCTACTTCTATCACGACGGTTGCCACGAGGATATCTATATCGCCATTATAAAAATCATCCATTATCTGCTCTTTTTCGTCCTGTTTCATTGCACCGTGTATCAGCGACACGTTATATCTGCTGAAACGGCTTGAAAGCTCTTCATAAACGTTATGAGCCGATCTGACATCAATCGCCTCTGAGTCTTCTATAAGGGGGGTTACCACATATGCCTGATGTCCCTCATCCAGCTGTTTTCTTACAAAACTATAGCATTCATCACGCTTGTCAGCGGCTATACATTTTGTCCTGACCGGTTTTCTCCCCGGTGGCATTTCATCTATTATGGAAACATCCAGATCTGCGTAGAGCACTACAGAAAGTGTCCTGGGTATCGGGGTTGCTGTCATAACCAGTATATTGGGATTATTTCCCTTTTCCTTTAATTTTATCCTCTGCCGTACTCCGAATCTATGCTGTTCATCCGTTATCACAAGTCCAAGCCTGGCAAATTCCACCTCAGGCTGTATGACCGCATGTGTTCCTATTACGATTTCAGCTTTCCCATTTTTTATTTTGTCCAAAACTGATTTTTTCTCTGCACTTTTCATTGATCCTGAAAGAAACACAACTTTTATTCCATGATTTTTGAACGCCTTCGAAATACTATCATAATGCTGTCTTGCCAGTATCTCTGTAGGTGCCATCAATACTGACTGGTATCCGCTTTTTACAGCTTTATACATTGCGATTTCCGCAACAGCTGTCTTGCCGGAGCCTACATCTCCCTGTACAAGACGGTTCATAACTCTGTCACTTACAAGATCAGCCTCGATTTCTGAAATACATCTTTTCTGTGCGCCAGTAAGAATGTAAGGCATTGTATTTATGTATTCACTGATGTCTGCATCATGTGAGAAAGCTATTCCCCGCTTTCCATTTCTCGCATTTTTTCTTGCTGCATATATACCTGCCTGAAAAACAAACAATTCATTGAATATAATCCTGTATTTTGCTTCTGTATATTTTTTCCTTTCAGACGGAAAATGAATATTGGAAAGTGCGTATTCCATACTGCATAGTCGTTCCCTTTCCAGCATTTCAGGATTCAGAAAATCTTCAACCTTTCCGTAAATTCCCTTTAAAGATTTCTGCCATGACCTCATTTCCTTTTGTGTTATGCCCTTCGTAAGAGAATATACGGGCAGTATTCCGGCTTCCGTATCGTTTTCATCACTGAATTCCGGATGTATCATCTGCAGTTTTCCAAAATTATTTACAATCCTGCCAAAAAACGTATATTCTTTTCCTTTTTTAAATTTATCCTGAATATACCGGGCATTAAAAAAAACAACTTCAAGCATGCCCGTATCATCTGATACCAACAGCCTGAGCAGCTGCTTTCTGCCGTATCTATATCGATCCTTTACTGTCATGACCACTTTTGCCCTGACAACTGTATTTTTATCCTCACTGATATCACAGATTCTTACTGTATTTCTACGGTCTTCATAGTCCCTTGGAATAAAAAGCATCATATCTTCCAGAGTTTCAATTCCGATTCTTTCCAAAGCTTCCGCTTTTTTCGGACCTATTCCTTTCAGCTCTGTGACCCTGTCATCTGGATTCATCTATCTGCTCACCTCTATATGTCTCTTTGCAATATTCTTTGAAAGAGTACCTGTAACCACAACAGTAACTTTTTTCGGCTTCTCTTCCAATATTTTTTCAGTATCTTC
Source organism: uncultured Eubacterium sp. (assembly GCA_937966095.1). Lineage (GTDB taxonomy): Bacteria > Bacillota > Clostridia > Peptostreptococcales > Anaerovoracaceae > Lentihominibacter. The sequence goes on along the minus strand of CALCKF010000005.1, from coordinate 8,493 downwards.
ATATATACGATCTATTATCTGCGAAGTTATTTTTTTGATACTGACACCGAATCTGACTATGATATATACCTTTATATCCAGACCTTCTTCTGTCTTTTCAAACTGTATTCCTCCTGATTCTCCATCATAAAGATTAATTCTGGATGCCAATCCCGGAACCACGTTCATATATTTTCCTTTATAGTGCATCAGTTCGGCTTTTTTGCCACATTCCTCAAGCGCATTTATCACGATCCTGTTTACAACATTTTGAGAAAAATGAATATCCCCCAGTTTTGTTTCAATATCCAGCATATGCTCCTCCATGAATCATCGATAAACAAATATTATCTTCTCTGTTATCTTTCATGATTATTTTACCATATATGATTATACATGCACAATGCTCTTAATGTTTTCATATAATACCCGGGGTGAATCACTATGAATAAACAATGTTTCAGATGCTGTCCTCCAAGCAAGAAAAAAAAGCCAAAAAAAAACAATGATATAAAAATAGGAGCTGTAATGCTCCTTCTCGGAGCCGTTACAGCATTCATACTGCTGCTTCCGCTTAAATACTGGGTATTGCTGCTTAGTTTCGTACTTATGATATGCGGTATTCTCCTTATAAAAAAATAACGCCCACTTATGTGAGCGTATATTTCAATTAGATGGCACGGTTAACTTTGCCTGATCTCAAGCATCTTGTACATACTTTGGCTTTTCTTACTGTTCCGTTTTCCTCGATCCTTACCGTCTGAATATTTGCATTCCATTTTCTTCTGGTATGTCTGTTGGAATGGGATACATTGTTTCCAGAAACCTGACCTTTTCCGCAAATTTCACATTTTCTCGACACCTGCCGCACCTCCTTATACATATAGTATCTAAAAGCTTTCGCAATTTTTACTCTTGTGAATCAGTCCATTGTCTATTTCACAGACTCGAACAAATGACATTATAGCATATAACAAGTAACTGCACAAGGATTTTTTTCATATATCCGTATTCACTTATCCCACAATATTATATGCTCCTCTTTTCTTGTTCTGTTCATATCTATTATACGCTGATTGCTGCTTCCTCTGAACTGAAGGGTAAGATCCCTGAGTTCTTCTATAAAAGGTCCGTCAATCAGTATGTCTGTTATATCCATAAGTCTCTTTACAGCCTCATCATTCTGCGCCATTTCAGTCAGTTCTTCAAATGTATACCCGCTGAACACAGTAACTGAAAGTCCTCGCATTTTTACTAGTCTTCCCATATCTCCGAAAGCTTCCGCCTGGCAAAACGGCTCTCCTCCTGAAAATGTCACTCCCGCCAGCAACGGATCTTTATCGATTTCTTCCATCAGCCGTTCTATACTGCAATATGTGCCGGCCTCGAAATCATGAGTTTCGGGATTATGACATCCCTGACATCCATGAGGACATCCCTGACAAAATACAGTGAACCTGATCCCCGGCCCGTCAACTATTGATTCTCTGACTATACCTGCCAATTTCAGTTTTTTTTCATCATCCACTACAGTTTCTCCATTCCGCTGCCTATATCATGCTTTACCCTGTCTTTTTCTTCAGCAGCCTTGGCATCATTCCATTTGTCCATAGTGCCGACTAAATATCCTGTTATACGTCTTATCCTTTCAAAACCTTGATCCCCATCATCTTCAGTCCTGTGGCAGCACGGACATTCATTATCTATTATCCCCGTATATCCGCATACCGGATCCCTGTCTACGGGATGATTTATCGAACCATATCCTACACCGCTCTCTTTCATGCATCTTACAACCTGCTCAAAGGCATCAAGATTTTTACATGGATCTCCATCCAGCTCTATATATGTTATATGACCGGCATTAGTAAGAGCATGATACGGAGCTTCAATCTTTATCTTGTCAAATGCATTTATATTATAGTAAACAGGCACATGGAACGAATTTGTATAATAATCACGGTCTGTAACACCTTCTATCACACCGTACTTGCTTCTATCTATCCTTACAAACCTTCCTGAAAGGCCCTCTGCCGGGGTAGCTATAAGAGTATAGTTGAATCCTGTCTTTTTTGACTCATCATCCATTTTCTTACGCATAAATCCTATGATTTCAAGCCCCAGGCTCTGAGCCTCCTGGCTTTCTCCGTGATGCACTCCCAATAGAGCCTTGAGACACTCTGCAAGACCTATAAATCCGACGGTCAGTGTACCGTGCTTAAGAACTTCTGCAACAGAATCATCAGGCTTGAGTTTGTCCGAATCCAGCCATATCCCCTGGCCCATGAGGAACGGATAATTTTTTACTTTTTTAGATGCCTGTATCCTGTATCTTTCCATAAGCTGATCTATGCAAAGATCAATCTTCCTCTCCAGTTCCTCGAAAAACCAGTCTACATCTCCATGCGCTTTTATAGCGATCCTCGGCAGATTTACAGATGTGAAACTCAAATTTCCTCTTCCACCCACCACCTGTCTTTCTGGATCATATACATTTCCGATCACCCTCGTCCTGCATCCCATGTAAGCCACTTCTGTATCCGGATTTCCTTCATGGTAATACTGAAGGTTGAATGGTGCATCTATAAAAGAAAAATTAGGGAACAGCCTCTTGGCTGATACTCTGCATGCCAGTTTGAACATATCATAATTAGGGTCTCCAGGATTATAGTTGATGCCTTCCTTTATTTTAAATATGTGTATAGGGAATATTGCCGTCTCACCATTTCCCAGTCCCGCTTCAGTGGCCAGCAATATATTTTCTATTATCATTCTTCCTTCCGGAGATGTGTCCGTTCCGTAATTTATAGAAGAGAACGGTATCTGTGCTCCCGCTCTTGAATGCATCGTATTGAGATTATGTACAAAAGCTTCCATAGCCTGATATGTAGCTCTTTTTATCTCTTCATTAGCATATTTTGTCGATTTTTTCTGAAGTTTGTCGATAAACTTTTCATCTATTATATCTTTAAGATATTGCCGTTCTGTCTCCTTGTATCCGTTATCATCTGCAAGTACAGGATATATGCCGCTCTTTTCCATTATTTCCTGTCCTATGGCCTTTATCTTTTCAACACCGTCTTCTATATCAAAAAGAAGATTGAGCATCTTCCCCAGATTTGTCCAATAAAGCTTCCTGTAAGTTTTTTTCACACCATTAGCCATGCCATAATCAAAATCCGGTATGCTCTGTCCTCCATGCTGATCGTTCTGATTAGACTGTATCGCTATACAGGCAAGAGCCGCATAGCTCTGTATGTCATTAGGCTCCCTGAGAAATCCATGACCAGTTGAGAATCCTCCTTTAAAAAGTTTTTCAATGTCTATCTGACAGCATGTGGTAGTCAATGTAAGGAAATCCATATCATGTATATGTATATCGCCCTCCCTGTGAGCCTTGGCATGTTCCGGTTTCAGGACAAACATTTCATAGAACTGTTTCGCGCCTTCGGAACCGTATTTAAGCATGGTTCCCATTGCGGTATCCCCATCTATATTGGCGTTCTCACGTTTTGTATCATTATCTTTTGCATCTTTAAAAGTAAGATCTTCATATATTTTCATCAGCCTAGTATTCATATCTCTTACTCTGGTCCTCTCGGCCCTGTATAATATGAACTCCTTAGCTGTTCTGGCATGTCCGTTTTCGATAAGCACCTTTTCTACTGCATCCTGTATCTGTTCTACAGTAGGTATCTCATTATGGCATATTTCTATGAGATATACTTCCACCTGCCTTGCCAGAAATCTCGCCATGTCATAATCTTTTCCGCCCAAAACTTCTGCAGCCTTATATATGGCATCTGCTATCTTTTCAACATTGAAGTCAACAGTCCTTCCGTCACGCTTTATTATCTGTTTTATCTGTTCCATCTTTTCCTCTCAGTTTCCACTACATATTGTTCCTTTTGTGTTCCAAAAATAGATTATACGCAAAATACAGTTCCAGTCAATATGCATTTTGATTTTCATAAACACTTTTTTAAAACTTGTTACTTTCATGCAAAAACGGCCACTGAATATGCTGATCAGAGCCGTCTATTTACATAATATTATCTTCTGTAATCTTAATGGTTCATTCATTTTCACCGAAAAAGTCAGATCTTATCAATGACATAAGATGAAGATCATAATATTTCCCATCCTTTTTCGTTGCATTCCTTGCAACCCCTTCTTTTTTGAATCCGAGACTTTCATAAAGCCCGGACGCTCTGTTATTCCCTGTATAATAATCAAGCGTCACACGCTCCATATGAAGAAATGTGAAACAATACTCCAGCAGTTCATTCATTATTTCACGCCCTATCCCTTTTCCCCACAGACTCTTCTCACCTATATAAAATTTAGTTATATCAAGCGAATCACAGTGCCTGTCTATTCTGGATATATATATCCTTCCTACAGGAGTGTTTCTGTCACGATCCACTATAGTAAAATCCATCTTTTCCCTGCTGAATTTATTATACAGGGCTTCTGTAACGACATCCTCATAGCTTCTGTCTTCATCGAATGTCAGATACCTGGTAACCTCAGGATCCGTTTCCCATTTTGCAAAATATTCATAATCTCCGAATTCCGTTTCTCTTATCAAAAAATTCTGAGTTTCCATCTTTTCTCCTTATTTATAAAAACCTTCACCTAAACTTTATACAATTTATTTCTCTTATATGTTATTATATTATTGATTCATGATATTATCAATCAAAATAATGGACAAGGAGAAATATCATACATGAAAAGGTACTTATTATTGCTGATACCTCTTGTGATTATCTTATCTGCAGCACTGAGCAGTTGTTCTGTAGGCGAGGCTACTCGTGAAAGCGAGCTTAAAACTTCTCTTGAAGATACATATGAGGATCTTTCCTCGACTTTTTCCGGCAGCACCGGTCAATACTCTCTCGTATCGGAATATCTCAAATCATGGGCAAATAAAAACGAATTGGAAATAACTGAAAATCATGAACACTATATGATTATTACAAATCATGCTACAGAAGGATGTGAAGACACTGAATCTATAGTCCTTCAGTGCTCTGTTGAAACAGATAACTTCAATAATTCTATGCAGCCGCTCGCTATAGCTCTCTCATCTCTTCTGGGGCCTGAACGACACGGCAATATATCGCTAATCATAACGGAAAACGATAATGGCGAATATATAGGTGCATCATCTGTAAACACAAAATACTATGATACCGATAACTTTATCAATATACGTCACAATGATGGCCTCAGGCTCTATACAGCAGGAGCTTATGAAATGAAGAGCCACATGTCGGCTTCCATAGATATGACATCGCCTTCATATACCCATGCGTATGCCATTACTATGTCCAATTCGGGATATAAGGATCCATATGATTTTGAAAATAATTATCCTAATCCTATAGAAACCATAGGTAGCCTGCTTGCAACTGAAAAAAGCTCCGGGCAGCTTTTCCAACTGGCATCTTTCGAATGTGAATCACAGGATGGATATATGCCGACATCTGCAACCGCCGTCGTTGTCGTCGATGGTAATGATGTTTCAAGTTTTACGAAAAAATTCAATAGCTCATATAACAATGTAAAAAAGAAATTTGAAAAGCTTGAAGACAATTTTGTATATACCCTTACAGAAACATCTATGCCTTCTCAGGTTATAACGAATCAGGCAAGCGACAATATCATCAGCCTGATGTACACGCTTCATACAGGAATATACCTGCAGGATGAGGAAAGCGGAGATATCATTTCTTCTTCAGATGTGTCGTATGTATCTACATCAAACGGTGCGCTGAATCTGGACATGACGTCCAGAAGCAGTGATAAATCTGTACTTAATGAAATGGCCGCTGAATTTCTGACTACATCAGGACTATGTGATATAAATTATATTTCATCTGATCCTGTAATGACATGGTCATGCAGCAGCGGCAGCACACTAAGCACATTTCTTTCAGATGCCTTAGGTGCAGAAGAATCTATAATATCTTCAACACTTGAAAGCAGTGAATGTGATGTCTTTTATTCCAACAGAGAGGTGAACATGGTTTCATACAGATGCAACATACACTCCGGAGATGCAGCGATGATGAATATAATACATTTTATGGAAAGTCTTGTTAAATAACAAAATTGTTTAAAAACGCCACTTTTTCAAGTGGCGTTTTTCATATATCCCTATTTATGCCCGTTTTTTAAATGGAACAAAATTTGCGGATGCCGATGCAAGGCATTTTCCGGAATCCTCATCATAAGCCTTCGCTCTTACTCTTACCAGCATTCTTCCCAGATTAACAATCTCTGTATTAAAAATAAATGCAGTACCTGTGAAAGGCCTTATAAAACTGACATTTATATCCGCTGTCGATATCTCTTCATATGAAGAATATGTCAAAACTGTCATTCCCATGGCAGTATCAAACATTGATGATATTACACCTCCATGGATTTCTCCTCGCTGGTTTTTTTCCCACTCCTGTCCTTTGAATCTTATATGAGCTGCCATCATTTCAATATCACATGCTAAAGGTTCTGGAGCAAGAAGAGAATTCATCCTGCTATTGCCGTCTGCTTCTATTTCCTCAGTTATCAGCTTCATCTTTTTTTCTGCCTCTTCCGTGCTGTACATATATAACCTCCGTATTGACTTGTTCCGATTTATTCTATGACTCGATACATATCTGCCGCGTCTTCTTTTCTGCAAGATTCTGAAAGCACGGCCACCTTTACTTTCAGGCTTCTGTTTCCAAACTGAATGAATATCTCATCTCCTACGCGTACTTCGCTTCCCGGTTTTGCTATCTTACCGTTCACCGTGATTCTTCCCTGTTCACAGGCTTCCTTGGCAACTGTACGCCGTTTTATTATCCTTGAATTTTTAAGAAATTTATCTATCCTCATCAGTTACTCCCGATTTATTCCGGTATCCTTCTATTATCAACATAATAAAAGGGTAACCGCGTTACCCTTTGATCATTTCAAATCTTGTACTATTATTTATTAACTGCATCTTTAAGAGCCTTCCCTGCCTTGAATACAGGTGCCTTTGAAGCAGCGATCTTGATGACTTCTCCCGGTTTTCTAGGATTTCTTCCCTGTCTTGCCTTTCTCTGACGAACCTCGAAAGTCCCAAATCCTATCAACTGAACCTTTTCACCCTTAACCAGAGAGCTTTCAATACTCGATACGAAAGCATTAACGGCTAATTCAGCATCTTTCTTAGTGAATCCGGTTTTTTCTGCAACTGCAGCTACTAATTCAGCTTTATTCATCAATAAATCCTCCTTAAATTTAATAACAACTCTATTTTATTATAAATACACATTTAGGCATATATAATAAACATCTCTTCCGGTGCCCGTGTTTTATTTTCCCATTTTTCAACGTGTTTGTCAAGCCGTTTTATTTCAATAAGGTCTTCTTTTTAAGGAAATTCAACGTTTTTTAAGCATTCACCATAATCTTAACCTGTCACATACAGAAACGATTTTTCTTCCTATTGATATCTCCATCAACTCATTTCTTTCAATAGCTTTTATCCTCAATATCATAATCCCGTAAACTAATATACCTGCTATTATCGATATCATAGTCGCCAATGTATTGCTGCCTGCCCATATATACACAAGCTTATACAGAACCAGAACAACAACACCCATAACAAGAGAAGATATCATCGGTTTTATGACCGTGATACCTATACGGAATTTTACACCGCTATATTTCTTTAATGCTATAAGATCCAAAAGCATCGCGATAAAATATGCAATTGCTGATCCTATTGCAGCGCCTTTTACATTTATCACAGGAACAGCTGTCAGTGACCAGGTAACGATAAATTTGACTATAACCCCTATACAGAGATTTATTACAGGTACATGCTGCTTCCCTATCCCCTGTAGAGCTCCTGTCATCGTCGTTATAACTGAAAGAAATATAAACCCTATGGCATATATTTGAAGACATGGTGCCGCACCTGCCGCACTAGCTTTCTGAGACGCGTATAAAAGTGTAAGTACCGGCTCTGCAAGTATAAAAAGTCCCACTGCTGAAGGAAATGCTATTATAGTAGTCATTCTCAAGCCCAGAGAAATATTATTCTGAAGACCTTTTGTGTCGTTTATACGGCTGGCCGCTGAGACCATAGGCACAAGACTCATCACGATAGCCAGCATAAATACCTGAGGAAACTGTATTATAGGAGATGCAAATCCGGTGAGCTGGCCGAAAAGACTTTCAGCTGCCGTTTTCTCCCACCCTGATGCAAGCAGTCTTGTCATTACGATTCCCGAATCTATAAGATTCACAACCGGCATTATACAGGAGCCTATAGTAATAGGTATGGCAATCACTGCTATTTTCTTTAATATTGTCCCTGCAGTCTCATGTTCTGATGTTCTGTCATGCCTTATCCTATCCTTGATCTTTTTTCTGGAAACGGCATAAACTATCAGCATCACAGCAAGGCCTCCAACAGCGCCGGCGGATGCCCCGAAACACCCGCCTGCAGCACCTCTCTGCTCAGCT
>CALCKF010000004.1 GCA_937966095.1 uncultured Eubacterium sp. | reverse complement strand
CCATGGGTGTTATGATGTGGGGATGGCCGGCAGGACCGCTGGATGGAAACCATGAAGCCATGGGTCTGCTTCAGCTGCTGCTGTCTGCGATGATAATGATCATAAACCAGAAGTTCTTCGTGAGCGGCTTCAGAAGCATCTGGCATAGGGCTCCTAATATGGACGCTCTTGTAGCACTTGGATCGGGAGCGGCTTTCATATATAGCACCTATTCTCTGTTTGCCATGACTGATGCGCAGACATCAGGAGATATAAATGCAGTGATCGGTTATATGCATGAATTTTATTTTGAATCCGCAGCGATGATATTGACTTTGATAACAGTGGGAAAAATGCTGGAAGCCCGTTCAAAGGGAAAGACTACAGATGCATTGAAAAGCCTTATAAGATTGTCACCGCAGAATGCAGTTGTTATCAGGGGCGGAGAAGAAGTACAGATTCCTGTGCAGGCTGTGAATACAGGTGATATATTTATAGTACGTCCTGGCGAAAGCATACCTGTTGATGGTGTGATAAAGAAGGGAACAAGTGCTGTAAATGAATCGGCGCTGACAGGGGAAAGCATACCTGTTGATAAGTCGCCTGGAGATACTGTATCGGCAGCTACCATAAACCAGTCGGGATTTATTGAATGTCAGGCAACGAGAGTAGGTGAAGATACTACGCTTTCGCAGATAATAAAGATGGTAAGTGACGCAGCAGCAACAAAGGCGCCTATAGCTAAAGCAGCAGATAAGGTTTCGGGAATATTCGTGCCGGTAGTGATAGCTCTTGCGGCGTTGACGATAATTATCTGGATGATAGCCGGCGAAACGATCGGATTTTCGCTGGCGAGAGGAATCTCGGTGCTGGTCATTAGCTGTCCGTGTGCACTTGGCCTGGCAACTCCGGTGGCAATAATGGTAGGAAATGGAATCGGAGCCAAAAACGGCATTCTTTTTAAGACTGCTGTGTCATTAGAGGAAACCGGGAAAGCTCGTATAATCGCGCTGGATAAAACGGGTACAGTAACAAAAGGCGAGCCAAAGGTGACCGATATAGTTCCCGCATATGAAACAGGTGAGACAGATCTTGTGCGTTTTGCTTATTCCATTGAAAGAAAAAGCGAACATCCTCTTGCAAAAGCGATAGTAGAGTATGCAGAAGGATCCGGTATTGTATCTATGGAGGTTACAGAGTTTGTAAATATGCCGGGTAACGGGCTGTCGGCAAAATGCGGAGACAGTTTGATAAAAGGCGGCAGCCTGGGATTTATGAGCCGTATGTTTGATATACCTGATCATATGAAACAGAAGGCGGAAAGTTTTTCATTGAGTGGAAAAACTCCCGTTATCTTTGGAAAGGATGATAAACTTCTGGGTATGATAGCCCTGGCCGATGTTATAAAAGAGGATAGTATAGATGCGATACAGCAGCTGCGGAATATGGGTATGCGTGTAGTTATGCTCACAGGCGATAATCGCAGGACAGCAGAAGCTATCGGATCCCAGGTAGGTGTTGACAGGGTCATAGCAGGAGTAATGCCTGAAGGCAAGGAGCAGGCTGTGCGTGAGCTTCAGAAGGAAGGAAAGGTATGCATGGTAGGAGACGGTATCAATGATGCTCCTGCACTGATGAGAGCTGATATAGGCATAGCCATAGGTGCAGGAACTGATGTGGCTATAGATGCGGCTGATGTGGTGCTGATGAACAGCAGACTTTCAGACGTAGCGGCAGCTGTAAGGCTCAGCAGGCTTACTTTGAGGAATATACATCAGAACCTTTTCTGGGCATTTATATACAATATAATAGGTATACCTCTGGCAGCAGGTGTATGGATACCTCTGCTGGGGTGGCAGCTGAATCCGATGTTTGCGGCTGCGGCGATGAGTCTGTCAAGCTTTTGCGTGGTAAGCAATGCTCTCACTCTGAATATGTTCAATATACGCAATACAGCACATGACAGAAAGAAGAGATACAGGTCAAGTCAGAAAGCTGATGATAAGAAGGAGGAAAAGATAATGGAAAAGACAATGAAGATCGAAGGCATGATGTGCCAGCACTGTGAAGCAACAGTAAAAAAAGCTATAGAGTCTCTGGACGGAGTGAAAGAAGCACGTGTCAGTCATGAATCAGGCATGGCAGTTGTTGAGCTGGATACGGATGTCAGCGATAACGCCCTTAAGGAAGCAGTTGAAGAGAAGGATTATAAAGTGATTTCCATCGATTGATTCGTTTCGTTGTTATTTTTCTCCATTTAAATAAATATAATATCTCAGGTGGTGATATTATGATTATTATGGTGGGGAAAAGAGCAATAGTCAGGGTGATGATCCTTCTGGCCGTGGTATGTATTGCAGCCGCATTATTTTTCACAGGTACAGCTGTCATTACAGACAAGACAGTAAACACCTCTGCGGACGGGAACTGGGGCCTGAGTTTTCAGGATGAGGGAAAAGCTCCTGTAGCTAATGCCACGGCAGATTATCTTGCACGGTATAACGCTTTTTATGCTGAACAGACAGATGAGAAAGTTATCTATCTTACTTTTGATGCAGGATATGAAAACGGATACACGGGTAAAATACTGGATACGTTGAAGAAACATGATGTAAAAGCGGCGTTTTTTCTTGTAGGAAATTATATAGAAACGTGTCCGGATCTGGTAAAACGTATGGTGGATGAAGGCCATCTGGTGGGTAATCATACATATACTCATCCCGACATGTCAGAGATAAGCACCGAAGAATCCTTCAAAGATGAGCTTGAAAGACTTGAAAAAAGATATAGTGAAGTTACCGGGAAAACCATGAAAAAGTATTATCGGCCGCCACAGGGAAAATACAGCGATTCTAATCTCAAGATGGCAGATAAAATGGGATACAAAACCGTATTCTGGAGCCTTGCTTATGTAGATTGGTATGAGTCGGATCAGCCTACAAGAGAAGAGGCGTTTAAAAAGCTTATACCAAGGATACATCCGGGAGCGATAGTTTTGCTGCACAGTACGTCAAAGACTAACTGTGAGATCCTTGATGAACTGCTGACGAAGTGGGAGGAAATGGGATACAGCTTCAGATCTCTTGAACAGCTGAAATACGATTAAATTATCATATTTCAAATAATACTGTTATTTTTATCGCGGTTATTGTAAAATATATTTAATAGATCAGATTAAACAGCATAAAGAGAGGAGAATATCATGCCGCTTTTGATATTGCTGGGTATATTGGTAGTGATAATAGCTATAGCCATATTTAAAGTAAATAAGAGACAGTCAGACAGATATATAGAAATGGCCAAGAAAGCCAAGATGGCTGATGATGCAGATGATGAGGATGACAGTGACATAAAAGATGAAAATATATAAGTAACAGAATTCTGTCTCCTTTCATATGATGTACTATGCATATGAAAGGAGATTTTTTTATGGCAAACTGTAATTGGCAGACCGGAAGGTCGCCGTTTAATATAACATGTGAAAATTGTGAATTTACAAGACCTTATAACTGTGGCTGCGGGTGCAACTGCGGGTGTGAATCCGTGATACCTGACTGCAGCTGTGGATGTGAATGCAACTGCAACTGCGGATGTGAATGCGGCTGTGGATGCGGAACTACTGATACGGGTAATTCCGGTACAGCATGGACTTCTGAAAGATGCTGTCCTGCTTCTTCAAATATGAACTGCGGATGCGGATGCTGCAGATAGCGCTGAAATGAGGAGTGACATCTGACAGTAAGATGAAAACACCCTGAAAGTCTTTTGACTTTCAGGGTGTCTTGATATATACGAGATATTTCTGCATATCACAGTGCAATGTATTCCATATGCCTTTTTCCTGATTTTATCTCGTTTTCTATCTGATGGATAGTTTCGTGTTCTGAATAATAATAACGTACACCTTCTATCTCTATATATTTTTCATGCCCTTTACCGAATGTTATTATAAATTCATCTTTTTTGGCATGGGTTATGGCGTAGGCTATCGCTTCCTTGCGGTTATCGATCTCGATATATTTACCACCGGCTTTTTCTATTGCATTTTTGATATCCTCGTTTATGACAGACACCTTTTCATACCTGGGGTTGTCCGTTGTCAATATAGCCATATCCGCCAGTTCACCGACTGCTTTTCCCATACCTATTCTTCTTTCGCGGGAGCGATTGCCTCCACATCCGAAAACACATGTTATCCTGTCTGCGCCGTACATTTTCAGAGTTTCCAGCGCGGCTCTCGCACTGATGCCATTATGGGCGAAATCAATATACACATGAAGATTGTCTGATATATGAACAGGTTCCATGCGGCCTTTTACCTGCGTATGGGTTATACTGTTCCAGATGATATCCTCCGGTATTCCCAGCTCATTGCATGTGCTTATGGCAGCTAAGGCATTATATACTGAAAATTCGCCGGGAAGATCGACTCTTACATTGTGATGCAGTTTTCCTTGTATCTCAAAATCCACGCCCAGTATACCGTTTTTCTTGAAAAATTTGATCTGACGTGCCATATAGTCTGCAGTCTGTTTGAGAGAATATGTCACAATGCTGCATGTATGGCCTGATATTATTTTATCTACATAAGGGTCGTCGACATTCACTATGCCTGTCCTGCAGTGTGTAAAAAGTCTGCTTTTACAGAAAAGATATTCGTCGAAGGATTCGTGTTCTGTAGGACTTATATGGTCAGGAGAAAGATTTGTAAAAATACCATAGTCAAATATTATTCCGTCGGTCCTGTTGAGTTTGACTCCCTGTGAGGAGACTTCCATCACCAGATATTCACATCCGCTGTCTACCATATCAGACATGATCTTCTGAAGTTCGTAAGATTCAGGTGTGGTATTGACGGATTCCGTTCTCTGATTTCCTATGATAACAGATATTGTGCCGATAAGTCCTGTTTTTTTACCTGCTGTATCGAGGATCTTTTTTATAAGATAAGCTGTGGTGGTTTTGCCTTTTGTACCGGTGATACCGATAGTTTTGAGTTTCTGCGAAGGGTGATCGAAATATGTTGCTGAAATGCGCGCCAGTGCGGCTCTGCCTGATGCGACTTTGATCACTGTGATCTCTTTTGGTACGGATTTACAGAATGATTCATTTTCAAGAATCACTGCAGCAGCACCTTTTTTCACAGCACTGTCTATATAATTATGTCCGTCAGTCATAGAGCCGACGATACAGACAAATAAGTCGCCGGGCTGTACATATTTTGAATTATACCTGATATCGATGATCTCGGTATTTATATCACCCTGTAATATGGTATATTCGATATCTTCGCATAATTTTCCTAACTGCATTTAATTCCTCCATTTTGGCCTTTGTTATATACAATTTTACATATTATTACATTTTTTCACTTTCAGTATTATATATTATTATTTACATTTTTTACAGTGATAAATCAGATATTTCATCTAAATTTCAGAAACATGTGCATATCACTGTATCTGACTGAATTCATAGAAGAATTCCCGGTATCTGTCGGAATAAAGACTCCCTCTTCTCCATATAAAAGTAAATGCATTTTCAAACTCCTGATCAAGAGGAAGCTGGACAAGGAGCCCTTCTTTTATTTCCCTTTCTGCCGCAGGGCCATAAAGAAATGTTACACCGATTCCTGAGGATACTATTTTCTTTATCGCTTCTATACCTCCTATTTCCAAGATGGATCTGAAATCTCTGACAGAAATATTTTCACATGAAAGAAAATTCTCCAGGGTCTCTCTTGTACCTGACCCCTTTTCGCGCAGTATCAGCGGGTAAGTAAGGAGGCTGTCAATAGTTAATTGTGAATGGATATCCAGAAGAGGATGATCAGGAGAGCATAAAGGAATCAGTTTATGCTTCTTCCATATGATATAGTCATATTCATTTTTTGGAAAATAACCCTCTATAAAAGCGAAATCTATTATACCTTCGTCCAGTGCTTCAAGAATTATTTCGGTATCCTGTATGAGCAGAGAGATGTTATATTCCGGATGAAGAGACATAAACTCAGTAATCTTGCCCGGAAGTACATATTCACCGATAGTAAGTGTCGCACCGAGACTGATGTTGAGCTCATTTCCTGTAGAAGATTTCAGGTCATGTATGAGCTTGCTGAAATCATTGTTTAATGTAACACATGCAGACCTGAGAAGATTGCCTGCTTCTGTTAATTCAAGCTTTTTATGCCTATAGTGGAACAGTTTGACTCCAAGCTCTGTTTCAAGGGAATGTATCTGCTGTGAAACAGCCGGCTGTGTTATATGGTTCTCATTTGCTGCCTTTGTGAAACTCATATATTTACATACGGAAAGAAAAGTTGTTATTTTAAAATCCAGCATAGAACAAGATCTCCTTAAATATAAAAATTAATTATATATATATAATAATATATAATTTTACTTTATCAATACTTTTTGCTAAAATCAGGATGAAAAAAAGAAAAGGAGAAATGATATGAAACATATGATCAAACAAGTACCGATACCCATAGCCGGAGTAATGCTGGGATTATGTGCTCTTGGAAATCTTCTTCAGAGCTATTCTGAAACTGTACGGATGATATGCGGTGTGTCTGCGGCCTTTTTAGGAGTGTTTCTCCTGCTTAAATTTTTAATACATCCTGATCAGATAAGGAAAGATTATGAAAATCCGATACTGGCAAGTGTATCGGCCACGATATTCATGTCGGTGATGCAGCTGTGCACATATGCATATCCGTATTTAGGAAATATAACGATGATTATATGGTTTGCGGCAGTTGCGGGACATATTTTCCTCATGGGATGGTATACAAAGAAATTCATACTGAGATTCGATCTGTCCGAAATATTTCCGACATGCTACATAACCTATGTGGGAATAGTTGTCGCTACACTCACATCACCTACATTCGGCATGGAGACCCTTGGACGTGTGCTGCTTGTGTTCGGCCTCGCCGCATATATGATAATGTTTATCATCATAACCTACAGGTATATCAAGATAGAAGTGCATGAGGCAGCCAGACCGCTGTTCTGCATATATACTGCGCCTATGAGTCTGTGTCTGGCAGGCTATCTGGTAGTGGTGGATGAAAAATCGTGGATATTGACACTGATACTGGAAATAATAGCTCAGACCTTATTCATACTTGTGCTGATAAGACTGCCGAGACTTTTAAAACTTCCTTTTTATCCAAGTTATGCTGCATTTACGTTCCCCTTTGTAATCACAGCTTTTGCTCTGAAAAAATGGATAGGAAGCTTTGCCGAGATGAATGTCGCTATTCCGGAAGGACTGCTGACCGGGCTTCAGGTGATCCTAGCTATAGAAACGCTGATCGCGGTCCTGATGGTGGGATATACTTTTTTAAGATTCGTAATGTATCTTGCCGGAGAGCTGAAAAAAAATGTGATATTGAGAAAGGCACATAAAGTTCAGGGATAAAATCATATTAATTTTTTTCTTCTTTTGACTTTACATTGATCGACAAAATAAATATAATTGCGGTGTATTTGAAGTAATTATAATAAGATATACTGCAGAGGAGGTCAATTAAATGAAGCAGGAGGAGAGACATCTTGACGCTGCACCTACAGCGAAGCTTGGGATCCTGGTGCATCCAAGCTGTACAGAGCTGGGTGACAGGATAGACTGGTATATAAATAAATGGCGAAAAGAAAACGATTATTCCGAAAGGGAAGAAAAAATATTCAACGGATATTGCAGAGATACATATATAGTGAAATCCACATGTTCAAGATTCGGGACCGGAGAAGCAAAGGCGCTGCTTGAAGAATCCATAAGAGGGATGGATCTTTATATAATCGCCGATGTACTGAATCACAGTCTTGAATATACCATCTGCGGGCAGAAAAATCATATGTCACCTGATGATATATATGCAGATATCAAAAGACTGATCATGGCAGCGGCCGGCAAAGCATCACGTGTTACGGTGGTAATGCCGTTTCTTTATGAAAGCAGACAGCACAGAAGAAATGCCAGAGAATCTCTTGATTGTGCGTACGCGCTTCAGGAGCTGGTAAGCATGGGTGTTGATAACATAATAACGTTTGACGCCCATGATCCGAGGATACAGAATGCCATCCCTATCGAGGGGTTCGACAATATCATGCCGACGTATCAGATGATAAAGTCACTGCTTCGCTCTACAGATGATCTGATCATCGATAAAGACCATTTGATGGCCATAAGCCCGGATGAAGGCGCTATGCAAAGAGCGATTTATTTTGCCAGTGTACTTGGAATCGATGTAGGTATGTTCTATAAACGAAGAGATTTTTCTGTAGTTGAAAATGGACGAAACCCGATAGTGGCACATGAGTTTCTCGGAGATGACGTTAAAGGCAAAGATGTTATCGTTATAGATGACATGATTTCATCCGGCGAAAGTGTGATAGATATAGCCAGAGAACTCAAGGCCAGAGAAGCTAACCGTATTTTCTGTATAAGTACTTTCGGTATTTTTGCAAATGGCCTTGATGTTTTTGACAAGGCATACGAAGAGGGGCTGATTTCAAAGGTGATCACAACAAACGGTATTTATCAGATGCCGGAGCTTTTTACAAGACCCTGGTATGAAAGCTGTGATATTTCAAAATATATAGCATTGATCATTGATTCCCTGAATCATGATATGCCGATCAGTGATATCATAAATTACCATGAAAAGATACATAAAAAACTGAGCCAATATACAGAGATGCAGAGACAAAGACAAATGTAATATTGATATGATGAAACAATAGTAATGGTAAAAGTTTGATAAAACACCGCGGATATGATATCCACGGTGTTTTTGATAGTAGTGATCGAAGCATTAATTGATATCTTTCTGTTTCAGACGCTTCTTAATAAGCGATATCAATACAGCTGTCGATATTCCCAGCAACAGGAAATATACAGTTATGTATGAAGTGTCACCTGTTTTCGGGAAAACCCCTATTTTTTCGGATGGTGTGACACTGCTGTAATAATGGCGTATGACAAGAGAATTATCTTTATTAACCTTGAGGGGTGTTTTTGCTTCCGGATTGACTGAATCTGAGAAGGTTACATCCATCAGTTTAAAACCTTCATATTCATTATTGACCGGGACTGCATCAATATCCGGTTTTGATTGATATTTTTTCGTGTCTTCACTGACCAGGCTAAAATTTTTATCGCTATAACGGACAGCTCCATCCTTATCTTCTTTATAGTATTCTTCACTGTATGATGCCATAAATGGACTTTTCTCTTTTGCATTATACATATTTATGACATGCCCTTTTCCCTGGTCGGTAATTTTTACTGCTTTTGAATTAGCTGATCCTGTGTTGTTCCTGTCATTAGGTCTGCTTTCATTTATGACAGTATTTTCATATCCTTCGGCGTGAGTTCTTTCTATAAATCTGTATATATTGCCGCTGACAAGTCCTTTTATTTGTACAATACCGTCATGATTAGGCGTAACCGTGCTGTCTTTGTTGAACGTGCCTGTTTCCACCATTGCCGCGTTCAGATCTGCATTTGCCCAGCTCTTGCCTTCATCAGATGAGGTCTGAAGATAAAAGCTGAAGCTTTCAGACAAAGAAGCGCCTGTATCCTTATCCGATTTGATCAGTTTGATTGTCGATGGATCCTTTGGATCATCATATGCGCTCGACATAGGTGTCAGTTTGCCGACAGCAGTTTTTTCAACGGTGCCGGTTTGACCTGTCGTCATTATTGCTGTGTTTTTTATTTCAGTAGTTTCTTTTACAGGAACATATGTGGATTTTATACGGATATCAACATTTTGAACAGCTTTGCCGTTATAGATACGGTTTATTTTGCTTATGGTCTGTTCAGAAAAATTTCCAAATATGTCAGGGCTGCTGTTTTTAAGATAGTTTCCTGCACCCCCGGCCTTTGATATTTCCGGTATATCATTATATGTCAGGCCTGAATCCTTATCCATATCCCACCATTTCATCATAAAAGTAAAAGTACCGTCATTATTATCGTATATGCAATATTGTCCGGATTTAAGAGCGGATTTGATTTCATTTTTATTTTTTGATCCCTGCTTTATTTCGTTAAAAAGATTTTTTGGAACCTGGATTGAATAAAATCCGGAAATCACATTGCCGGAGTCATCGATACCGGAAAGCCATGTTAGTACGTATTCTAATTCAGGCGCGGAGTTTGTATCAGAGAAAGTATCTTCTATGTATATGTCTGTCAGAGTATTTCTGTTATAATTTC
Organism: uncultured Eubacterium sp.; assembly: GCA_937966095.1. GTDB lineage: Bacteria > Bacillota > Clostridia > Peptostreptococcales > Anaerovoracaceae > Lentihominibacter. The sequence goes on along the minus strand of CALCKF010000004.1, from coordinate 22,169 downwards.
CGTCATTTTCTAATAAAAACGGATTGAAATAAGCATCTTTCCCTATTGTTTTATAATCGCCCCTCAGCATCAGAGCCCATGATATATGCTGGTCGTTTGATTTTATTGCACCTTTAAATACATTTGAGTATGACTGTCCGATTATGGAACTTTTGATATAATATTTTTCAAAAGGGACAATTATACTGTTTTTTCCGAGTTTTCCTGATTTCACGGTTTTCTCTCCCAAAACAGTGGTTTTTTTCTGAGAGAGACTGTATTCTGTCATTTCACCTGTTTCAAAATAAGCTGAAAATTGTTTGACCTTATTGTTCTTTATGTAATCTCCGCTGAAAGTCAATACGAAATTGCCGTTTTCATATATGCAATTACCTAACACATTACCATTCCATTCAACCGGACGCGCCCGATTAGTGAATGATTGCAATGTCCCTCCATGTGACGCGGGAACAGTAAGGGTGTCGCCTTCATTTATGATATTGTCTCCACTATACTCGATAGATAATTTCAATTTTATCTTACTGTTTTTCTGATTTTCGCAAACAGCGTTTTTGAATTTTGAAGGATCTGATTTATAATGGTCATAATCAGGAGAGGAGCTCTCCAGATATTCGATTTCTTTATTTCCGTCAGAAATATCGATGATTTTAAATGATTTTACTTCGACATTTTCAAGACCCAGTTCTTTAGAGGAATGAGTGTCTGTCATATCAGCTTCATCTGCGTATGAGACCAAGCAGATAGAAGAAAAACCTATAGAAATAGTTAAAGTAAAGATCAATGCCGCTTTTAAGAACTGCGCGCTTTTATACATTTTAAGTTTCTCCTTTGATAAAGATGAGGTCATGCTTACGGCCAATTATACATAAAAAGGGTAGTATAAATCAATAAAAAACATAAATAGTTAATAAAATCTTAATGAATGCAGTTTTTGGATTTCAATATAATATTTAAAAATTTTTGCTGCAAGAACAGAAAAACATATATTTTTATCGTGTTCAGTGATAAAATCAATCTGCTGCAGGATAATTAAAAGATCAATCACTATATCTGTAAGGGAAAGGCGGTAACCAATGAAAGATATGACCGTCGGTTCGCCGATGAAAATACTGATATATTTTGCTGTCCCAATATTGCTGGGGAATCTGCTGCAGTTGGCATATACTCTGATCGATACGAGGATCATCGGTGTATTCCTCGGTGATCATGCGCTGGCAGCAGTAGGCTCAACTACCCAGTTAAGTATGCTGTTTATAGGTTTTTTTATAGGGATGGCTAATGGATTTTCGATTATGACAGCCCGCAATTTCGGAATGAAAAATTATGAAAAGGTAAGAAGTTCTTTTCTTCTGTCACTGCTTATGGGATCCGGTTCAGCGGTCGGTATTGCAGGCATTACACTTCTTTTTCTGGATGATATACTGGTGTTTATCAATGTGAGCGGAGATTTGATATGCGATGCAAGAGAATATGTACGCATCATCATTGCCGGCATGATAGTCACAATGATATATAATGTTTTTTTGTCATCTGCCAGAGCGATAGGAGATAGCCTTACCCCGCTTTTGACCCTATGTGTATCTGTAGGCCTCAACATCGCCGGGGATTATCTCATGGTAGGAGTATTTAATACCGGCGTCTGGGGTGCTGCAGCTGCGACAGTTTTTGCCCAGGGGATCACATTGACTGTATGCGCTGTTTATATCTTTCGGAAATATTCGTTCTTCCGGATTCGTAAAAGTGATCTTGAATATATTGATGTATCTATGGCGCGGGGCATGATGGCATCAGGAGTCAGTATGGGTCTTATGAGTTCGATGATAACGATCGGTTCACTTATATTGCAGACGGGGATCAACGGACTGGGAAACTCATATATAGTGGCTCAAAGCGTGGCACGGCAGATAACCAATGTTCTTATGTCTGTTTTTGTCGCAGTGGGGAATGCTATGGCAACCTATTGCAGCCAGAATTATGGTGTAGGTGATGCGGACCGTGTCAGGCAGGGCATGAAGGCTGGCTACTGGATCACGTGCAGCTGGTGCATATTTGTGCTGATAATCGTATATTCTGCGGCACCGTTGATGATACAGATGATTACCGGAAGCAGTGATGCTGTGATGATCGATGCAGCCAGCCGATATCTCAGGATCGATTCGGTCTTATATGTTCTGGTAGCGGTAATTTTTGTCCAACGGAATTCTTTGCAGGGTGTAGGAGATAAAATCACCCCGCTTATATCAAGCGGGATCGAAATGGCGGGAAAAGTGATTTTGACATATACGCTGGTGCCGTTGCTGGGATATTTCGGAGTGATTTTAGTGGAGCCGATCGTGTGGATAGTCATGATCGTTCCTTTGATAATAAAGGTGAGAAAATGGGAAAGATAATGTTTTTTGATGTGGATGGCACATTATTCCGAAGAGAGTGTCTTGTACCTGAAAGTGCGGTGAAAGCTATCAGACAGGCGGTGCACAACGGCCATTATGCATTTCTCTGTACAGGACGGGGAGCAAGTGAACTGCCGGAAGAGGTCAGAACTCTGCCTATATATGGAGAAGTTTGCCAGTGCGGAACTTATGTAAAAGTCGGAAGTAAGGTTGTGGTGGATGCAGCGGTAACAGGAGAAGACTGTCTGAAGATATTTCAGATCCTGAGACAGAATGAGTGTCCGTTTTTCGTGGAAAACCCGGAACACTTTTACTATGACAGCAGATATATGCCGTATGGCTTTGATAAAATGATAAAGGAGATCAGAAAAAGATATCCGGGACGGATAAGACCTATCAATGAATCGAAGTGCCGTATCGCTAAGATCACGGGATATCCGCGACAGAGAAAAAATATCGCCGTGATAAAAGAGGCTCTTTCACAATGGTTTTATATCATTGAACATGATGAATACGACTATATCGAAATAATCTTAAATGGCTACAGCAAGGGAACAGGTGTGGAAACAGTAATGGATACTATGAGGATCAACAGGGAAGATACATATGGGTTCGGTGACAGCATGAACGATATACCGATGCTGGAAACTGTTGGAACTGCTGTGGTGATGGGAGATTCACCGGATATGCTTAAGAAAAGATATATTGTTACCGATGGTATCATGGAAAACGGTCTGGCAAATGCACTGAAAATGCTGGGGCTTATATGAGGGCCGGAAGCATCCTGGCTGACAGAACGTTTGTTTGCCAACGTGCCGGGCTTATGATATAATGATCATGGCCTGACAGCAAGAAAATTATTGTTGAAATGTGCCACAATATGTTTGCTTATCGTAATTATAGATGAGCATTTAGTAAAGTTATATAACGATTATTGAACAGGTATGGCCGATGGATAAATGTTTAGACCAAATATAAAAAGGGGAAAATCATATGCATGAATTCAAGATACATTCAGACTATAAGCTTATGGGGGATCAGCCGCAGGCAGTAGATAAAATATCAGAAGGTATCCTGCAGGGAAAGCGGGCCCAGACACTTATGGGGGTCACAGGCTCCGGCAAGACTTTCACCATGGCCAATATTATCGAAAGAGTGCAGAAACCGACGCTTGTTATTTCTCATAACAAGACCCTTGCAGCACAGCTCCACGGGGAATTCAAGGAGTTTTTCCCTGAAAATGCAGTAGAATATTTTGTATCTTATTATGACTATTATCAGCCGGAAGCATACGTTGCATCGACGGATACATATATAGAAAAGGATTCGGATATAAATGCGGAAATAGAAAAACTTCGTCATTCTGCGACGGCGGCGCTTTCCGAGAGACGAGATGTCATAATAGTGGCCAGTGTATCGTGCATATACGGCCTTGGAAGTCCGATAGATTACGAAAATCAGGTGATATCTATAAGGCCGGGTATGGAAAAGGACAGACAGGAACTTTTGCGTAAGCTGGTAGACATACAGTACAGCAGGAATGATATAGCCATGGAGAGAGGAGATTTCAGAGTAAGGGGTGACACTATAGACATATATCCTGCCGGGGCTGAAAATGCAGTGCGGATAGAGCTGTTCGGGGATGAAGTAGAATCGATAAAGGAAATAAATCCTGTAACAGGTGAGATAATAGGACTGCGGAATCATGTGGCTATCTATCCGGCATCTCACTATGTGACCAGCAAGGAAAACATAGACAGAGCCGCTGAAACGATAAATGCCGAACTGGAAGAAAGAATACAGTGGTTCAAAGACAGGGGAAAGCTGCTGGAGGCTCAGCGGATAGAGCAGAGAACAAGATATGATATCGAGATGCTCAAAGAGGTCGGCACATGCAAAGGAATAGAAAATTATTCTAGACATATAACCGGTCTTGAACCTGGTTCAAGACCATATACACTGATAGATTATATACCGGATGATTTTCTCATAATCATAGACGAATCTCATGTAATGCTGCCACAGCTCAGGGCTATGTATGCAGGTGACCGCTCCAGGAAACAGTCGCTTGTGGATTACGGCTTCAGACTTCCTTCGGCTCTGGACAACAGGCCTCTTAAATTTGAGGAATTCAATGAACTGGTAGATCAGATAATATATGTAAGTGCGACACCGGGGCAGTATGAAAGGGAGCAGAGCGGAGGGATATCGGCAGAACAGATAATAAGGCCTACCGGCCTGCTGGACCCAGTTATTGAGCTCCACAGCACGGATGGACAGATGGACCATCTTATAGGAGAGATAAACAGAGTGACAGACAGGGGAGAACGTGTTCTTGTGACTACACTGACAAAGAAAATGGCTGAAAGCCTTACGGACTATTTGAAAGATGTAGGAATAAAAGTGCGCTATCTTCACTCCGAGATAGATACTCTGGAGCGAATGGAAATCTTGAGGGATCTGAGACTGGGTGTATTCGATGTATTGGTAGGGATAAATCTGCTGAGAGAAGGGCTGGATATACCGGAGGTTGCCCTTGTAGCTATATTGGATGCAGATAAGGAAGGGTTCCTGAGAACAGAAACATCTCTGATACAGACAATTGGAAGAGCGGCAAGGAATGTTGACAGCAAGGTGATAATGTATTGTGATGGTATAAGTGCAGCGATGCGGTCTGCTATCGATGAAACTGAAAGAAGAAGGAAGATACAGGATAAATATAACCATGATAACGGTATAACTCCTCAGAGCGTTAAAAAAGCAGTCAGAAGTGTCATAGAAGCCACAAGGGTAGCTGAAGATGAGGAAAGATATCATGGCAAGAGCCCGCTGGAACTGACAAAGAAAGAACTTCGCGAATATGTAGGAAAGCTGGAAAAGGAAATGAAACAGGCCGCAGCAGATCTACAGTTTGAGCGTGCAGCAGAACTTCGTGATATGGTATTTGAATATAAAGCCAGGATTTAAAAAGAAGAGGTTAGCAAAATGGCTAAAGACATAATAATAAAAGGAGCAAGAGAAAATAATCTCAAAAATATAGATGTAACTATACCAAGAGACAAGCTTGTGGTGTTCACAGGATTGTCAGGGTCAGGGAAGTCATCTCTTGCTTTTGATACTATATATGCTGAGGGGCAGAGAAAATACATGGAAAGTCTGTCATCATATGCAAGGCAGTTCCTGGGTCAGATGGAAAAGCCCAATGTCGAATATATAGAAGGGCTTTCACCGGCTATATCGATAGACCAGAAGACTACCAATAAAAATCCGCGCTCCACGGTCGGCACAGTTACTGAAATATATGATTATCTCAGGCTCATGTATGCCAGGATAGGAATACCTCACTGCCCTGTGTGCGGCAGAGAGATATCCAGTCAGACGATAGATCAGATAGTGGAGCTTCTGATGATGGAAGGCGAAGGGACAAGACTTACAGTCCTTGCGCCTGTTGTGCGTATGCGCAAAGGGCAGCATGAAAAGATACTGGAAAGGATCCAAAAGGAAGGATTTACCCGGATCAGGGCAGACGGTGAAATAAAAATCCTAGGAGAAGATGAGATAAAGCTTGAAAAAACCTTCAAGCATACTATTGAGATCGTGATAGACCGTATAAAAGTGAAAGACGGAGTGCAGGGCAGACTTGCAGAGGCCTGTGAACTGGCGATAAGTCACGGTGACGGGCTTGTTCAGGTAATAGTGGATAAAGAAGGTAAAATCGAAGAAAGAACTTTCAGCACCAGCCTTGCATGTCCCGAACACGGAGTCAGCGTTGAAGAGCTTGAACCAAGGATGTTTTCTTTCAATAATCCCCTTGGAGCGTGCCCTGAATGTAACGGTCTTGGTTTTATCCAGAGTATAGATCCTGATCTGATAATACCGGATCAGGAAAAAAGCATAGAGGAAAAATGCCTTAGCAACGTCTTTGCTACTATGGAATATACAAGCTTTTACTGGCAGGTGATAAAAGCACTGGCAGAAAAATACGGAGCAGACATGACCACTCCCTTCAAGGATCTCCCGGAAAAATTTAAACAAGTGCTCTTGTATGGTACGGGCAGTGAAAAGCTGCAGTATGTATACACCAACAGGAACGGAGACACTCAAAACAGAAATCATGCATTTGAGGGCATAATAAACAATTTGGAGCGAAGATACAGAGAGACGGGTTCCGAGTGGATAAAGGAAAAGATGGAAAAATATATGAGGACAACCACGTGTCCGGCGTGCAGAGGCAACAAGCTGAAACCGGAGCTGCTGGCAGTTACAGTGGGAGGAAAAAATATAATGGAATTCTGCGATATGTCTGTAGCAGAGGCTCTGGAATTCGTTGATAAATTGGAACTTTCGGCAGTTCATAGGAAGATAGCTGAAGAGATAATAAAGGAGATACGTGGGAGATTGTCTTTCCTTGCTAATGTGGGTCTTGACTATCTCACGCTTTCAAGGGCTTCTGCAACGCTTTCCGGCGGAGAATCACAGAGAATAAGACTTGCTACCCAGATCGGTTCAGGTCTTGTCGGCGTCCTTTATATACTTGATGAGCCAAGTATAGGACTGCATCAGAAGGATAATGAGAAACTCCTTGAAACTCTGAGAAAACTTACAGATATAGGTAATACACTAATAGTGGTAGAGCATGATGAGGATACCATGTATGCCGCGGATCATATAGTGGATATAGGCCCTGAAGCCGGAGTTAACGGCGGTAAGCTTGTGGCGCAGGGAACAGTGGAAGACATAAAAAACTGCCCTGAGTCAATAACAGGTCAGTATCTCAGCGGAATAAAAAAAATCGAAGTTCCTGCATCCAGAAGAGAAGGAAATGGAAAGTACATTGAAATAAAAGGTGCTGCTGAAAACAATCTCAAAGGTATAGATGTGAAAATACCATTGGGAGAGCTTGTATGTGTCACGGGCGTTTCCGGATCAGGGAAAAGCAGCCTTATAAATGAGATACTCTACAAGGCAGTTGCAGCTGAAATGTATGGGAGCAGGGAAAAGCCCGGAAAATATGAAGGGATAAGCGGGCTTGACAATATAGACAAGATAATAGATATAAACCAGGCACCCATAGGTAGAACCCCCAGATCAAATCCTGCAACATATACAGGGGTCTTTACTCATATAAGGGATCTTTTTTCACAGCTGCCTGAAGCAAAATTGAGGGGATATGGAAAAGGGAGATTCAGTTTTAATGTAAAAGGCGGAAGATGTGAGGCATGTAATGGTGATGGTATAATAAAGATAGAGATGCATTTTCTGCCTGATGTTTATGTTCCGTGCGAAGTCTGCAAAGGAAAACGGTATAACCGGGAAACCCTTGAAGTTAAATATAAGGGAAAGAGTATTTTTGACGTTCTTGATATGAATGTTGAGGAAGCTGCGGAGTTTTTTAAAAACATACCTACGATATCGAGACAGCTGCAGACTCTTCTCAAGGTCGGACTTGGATATATAAAACTTGGACAGCCAAGCACGCAGCTTTCTGGAGGAGAAGCTCAGAGAATAAAACTGGCGGCTGAACTCTCCAGGAAAAGCACCGGCAAGACGATGTATATACTGGATGAACCGACCACAGGTCTGCATTTTGCTGATGTAGACAGACTGATATCGGTTCTGCAGCAACTTGTGGATGCGGGGAATACAGTAGTAGTTATAGAACATAACCTTGATGTGATAAAGTGTGCAGACCATATCATAGATCTTGGACCTGACGGAGGATTCAGGGGAGGTCGTGTAATCGCCAATGGGACTCCAGAGGAAGTAGCTGAAGCGGAAGGCTCATATACCGGTAAATTTTTGAAGAGAATGCAGAAATGATCATTATCCGAAAAGGGGTGAGAGATATTGTATAAAGAATTCATACAAAATAATTATACTAAGCTTCTGGATATTCTCAATTGCCTTAAAGTGGGCGTTTATATAACAGATGGTAACGGAAATACGCTGTTTTTGAATGATGAGTCATGTAAAACAGGCGGGCTTGCACGGGAAGAGACAGTCGGTAAAAATATGCGCCAGCTGGAAGAAACGGGGTTCGTTGAAAAATCGGTTTCGCTGAAAACGCTGAAAAGCGGTAAAGAGGAAGCCTTGATCCAGAACCTGGGAGACGGAGACAAGGTATATGTTACAGGCACTCCGCTATATAACGGCAAAGATATAGATATCGTGATATGCACTGAAAGAGATATAACAGAGACACTGACGCTGAAAGAACTCCTTGAGGAAAAGAACAAAGACCATGCAAAGATAAAAGAAGAAGTAGAATATCTGAAAAGACAGAACATCATAATGTGGGGCAATATGGTAGCTGAAGATATCGAGACCAAAAAGCTGGCTGAAAAAGCACTGCGTGTTGCCAAGCTTGATACTACTGTACTTCTCACAGGAGAATCCGGTACCGGTAAAGAGGTATTTGCTAATTTTATATATCAGAACAGCGGAAGAGTAGGAAAGCCGTTTATAAAAGTCAACTGTGCAGCTATTCCTGAAAATCTGCTGGAATCAGAGTTGTTCGGCTATGAAAAAGGAGCTTTTTCAGGAGCGGACAGAAACGGCAAGCTGGGTCTTTTTGAGATGGCTAACGGCGGCACATTATTTCTTGACGAAGTCGGCGATATACCTATACATCTGCAGTCGAAGCTTCTTCGCGCGATACAGGAAAAAGAGATAATGCGTGTAGGCGGCACAAAAATGATCCCTGTGGATATAAGATTTATTGCAGCGACTAATCGTGATCTGAAAGATGCGGTAACTAACGGCAATTTCAGAAAGGATCTTTATTACAGACTGAATGTCATGCCTATAGAATTGTCGCCATTGAAAGGCAGAAGAAAAGATATAGAAGCTCTTTCGACATATTTTGTAGACAAATTCAATATAGACTATAAAATGGATAAAACAATTTCAACTGAGGCGATGAATGCGTTGCAGGAGTTTGAATGGCCGGGCAACATAAGAGAACTTGAAAATGTTATGGAAAGGATAATGATAAGCTCTGATGATAAAACTATCACAAGATCTCATGTGGAAAAAGCGCTTGGGATAGCGAACGATCCAGTCGGGATGGAATTGTCCGATATAGAAGGGAAAACTATGGAACAGCTCATGGATGACTATGAGAAGTTTATCTTAAAAACGATGATGAAAAAATACAGAAGAGCAAGTGATGTGGGAAGGGCATTGAATATCAATAAGTCCACCTTGTCAAGAAGACTGAAAAAATACGGACTTGAATGAAAAACTTTCATAACTGAAACAAAAATGTTTCAGTTATGAAACATAAAAAAGAGTAAAAATAACAAAACAAGCCGTTTGTTTCATTGATGAAACAAACGGCTTGTTTGATATTTCAGAAAGTTGATAAAAAACAAAAAAATAATATTCTGCAATTAGAGAAATGTTGAAAATTAAACGCTTATAAAAATTTCTCTGTATTGGCACAGGATTTGCGTTATATATGTGCATCGCGATAGTAAACAAGGATCCTTATAAAAACAAGGAGGATTTAAAAGATGAAAGTATTGATAGTGGGAGCAGGCGGACAGGGAGGAGCATGTGCATCCATACTGGCAAGACAGGAGGCGGTAGAAGAGATAAGGATAGTTGATCTTAAAGAAGAAACCGCAAAGGCCATAGCAGATCATATAGGAAGTGATAAGGTGAAGACAGGGGCAGTGAATGCTACAGATCCTGAAGAAGTTGCAAAGGCAGCTGAAGGTGTAGATGTAGTAGTGGATATGGTGATGCCGTGGATGGCTACCTATGTTATGAAGGGAGCATTGAAGGCAAAGGCAAACTATATCAATACAGCTTTTGACGATCCTTATTGGGATGAGTTCCTGGAAGGAAAGAGCATAGATGAACTGACGCTGTGCAAAGAATTCAAGGAAGCAGGACTTACAGCGCTGTTCGGATGCGGATTTGCACCTGGAATAACAAACGTGCTTGCAAGAAAATTTGCAAACAAACTTGACCAGGTGGACAGCATAAAGATGAGGATAGGAAAAGCAAATCTGGTTCCCGGAGAAGGGCCTTATGACTGGGTACTGAGACCGTGGAATCCTGGATGGTCACCTAAACAGGCGCTGGTTGACTGTGCATCACCAACATATGCCCTTGAAAACGGTAAATATGTAAAATATCCTCCGTTCGGAGGCATAGAGATGTGTGAATTCCCTGATCCTGTAGGGACTCTTCCGGTGACACACCATTCACATGAAGAGATATACAGCATGCCGGCTACCTTCAAGGGAGTGAAGGATCTGGACTTCAAGTATTACATGATGTATCAGCCGGCGATATTCTATGCATCGGGTCTTTGCTCACAGGAAAAGATAAAAGTGGGAGATGCAGAGGTGGCACCGATCGATGTAGTGGCAGCGATGGTACCGCCTCCGCAGAACAATGTATTCGGAGCCAGCGATGAGGAGCTTGCAGAGGCTGACAAGAGAGCATTCATAGAACTGATCGTAGAAGTAAGCGGAGAGAAGGACGGAAAGAAAGTGACATACAAGGCCAACTGTCCGAAAATGAATGCACCTGGACCGGAGCTCAAGAGACTGTATGGAACAGCGCTGGTATACGTGGCATTACCGCTTGCGATAGGAACGATGATACTTGGGGATACTGATCTGAAGAAAGGGATCGTATTTTCGGATGAGCTTGATCCGGATGATTTCCTCAAGAGGATGATGGATACAGGATATCCTTACAAGTGGAAGGAAAGTGTTATAGAAGGATAGAAAGGCTTATTCGGTTTAAGTCGAAATGGTTGCAAAACAGCAACGTAATTGCAGAGATGCAACGAAACGAAAGATACAATTTTAAAAATTCAAAATAATTAAATATAAGCGATTCAAATGATATCAACAAAATAATCATTAAAATGAAGCAAAAGAGAGTTGCAAAACAGCATCTGAAATATTGTTATTTACTTTTGTAATAAATTAGAAGTGTTGAAATTTGAACGCTTATATTTTTTGTATAATTTGGCATAAAAATTGCGTTATTATTTTGAAACAGGCATATTTCTATTATGAAAATACTAAATGAGCTAGAAAAAGTAAAATATTACTAATATTTAGTGGCGCTTTAGTATGCTATAATGGTATCCAATTTTATATTGACGGTATGGGCATGGATAAGGAGGCGGCAAATGGAACGATTAAGTGAAAAAGAACTGTTGAGCAAATATTATGATGAAATACTCAACATAATGAATACCCTGAAAGTCGGAGTTTTCATAACAGACGGAGAAGGCAATGTGCTGATGCTGAATAAAGAATCCGAACGGACGGGAGGCGGGATGTCGCTGGATGAAGTTCTCGGGAAAAATATGAAGTATCTTGAAAAGGTTGGATATGTAGATGAGTCATCTGTTTTAAAAGCTATAGAGAGTAATGCCGAATACAGCATGATACAGAAGCTTGCAGATGGAAGCAGTATTTTTCTTACGGCGGTGCCTTATTATAAAAATGGTGATATAGAACTGGTGATATGCACGGAAAGAGATATAACAGAGACTAAAACACTTGAAAGCCTTTTTGCTGAAACTAAAAGCCTTTCTGAAAAACAGGCTAAAGAACTGGAATATCTCAGAGCGAGAGACAAATCGAAAAAGCCTGAGATAATAGCTGAAAGTTCTAAGATGAAAGAGGTGCTGCAGACAGCCAGACGTATTGCGCAGCTTGATACCACTGTTTTGATTTCCGGTGAATCAGGTGTCGGAAAAGAAGTTATAGCTGATTATATATTCAATGTGGGAAGCAGAAGTGATAAACCGTTCGTAAGGATAAACTGTGCAGCCATCCCTGATAATCTATTGGAATCTGAGCTCTTCGGATATGAAAAAGGTGCGTTTACGGGTGCGGACAGCAAGGGGAAAGTAGGAATCTTCGAAATAGCAAATAAAGGTACTTTGTTTCTGGATGAAATAGCGGAGATACCGTTGAGGCTTCAGGCTAAGCTTCTTAGAGTTCTTCAGGAAAAGGAGTTCATGAGGATAGGCGGGAAAGCTCCTATAGAAGTAAATGTAAGGATAATTGCAGCTACTAATGTCAAACTAAAGGAGGCTGTGGAAAGAGGTGAATTCAGAGAAGATCTTTATTATCGCCTGAATGTGGTGCCAATTGAGATACCGCCATTAAGAGAAAGAAAAGAGGATATAAAAGCGCTTGCAGAGCATTTTGTCAGAGCTTTTTCGGAAGAATATAATATTAAAAAAAGTATATCTATAGAGGCGATGTCGGAACTGATGCATGCACCTTGGCCCGGAAACATACGTGAACTCCGTAATATGATAGAACGGCTCACGGTAAGTTACGATGGAGAATATATAACTGCAAGACAAGTAAAAAATCTTCTTTTTTCAGGAATAAACGAAAAGAGCGGGCTTGTGGTGGAAGATAGGGCTTCCCTCAATGAGCTTATGGATGAGTATGAGAGAGAACTTTTAATAAGTTATCTTGAAAAATATTCTACTGCAGCTGAAGTTGCACGTAAATTAGGTGTAGATAAATCTACGATAAGCAGAAAACTTAAGAAATACAACATTGTAAATAAATAAAAAAGTCAGAACAATGTTTGGAGTTGCATACATACAACTTTTCAAGTTGAAAGTATGCAACTTTTTTAATTTTTAAAACAGCAGATAAACGGCTTGTTTCCAACCGATTGTAAAAATATAAGCAAATATGTAATTTTTATCAGCAAATAAAGGTTGCGAAAAAGAAACCCTGGTTTGTACTGATAATTTTTTAAAAATTTAGAAACTGTTGAAATTTCAATGCAATCAGAAAAAATATAATGTTGGCATGAAATATGCTTTAAGTAATAGTGTGCACATAAATATTAAATGTTCTTGAGAATTGTCGTTATAGTAATTGGTTATAGGTTAGAAAGATGAGGAAAGGAAAATGGATAATTTCGGAATATTAACATTGATTCCTCCTATTGTGATCATCATATTCGCACTGGTTACAAAGAGGACGTTTGAAGCTCTTCTTGTAGGTGCAGCAATCGGATTCCTTATGACAGACAAGTGGAACGTGCTGGGAGCCACTATAGATGGCTTTTCAGTGACAGCCGCAGATAACATGTGGATGATCCTTGTTTTTGGTCTTTTGGGCGGATTCACCTTCCTTCTTCAGCGATCCAAAGGTGCGCTGGGATTCGGAAAACTGCTTAGAAAATTTGCTAATTCTGAAAAAAAGACTCTTATGATCGGATGGGTTCTCGGAGTAATTGTATTCATGGATGACTATCTGAATATACTGACGGTTTCTGCATCGCTGAGAGAAACATGTGACAAGCATAAAACTCCGAGAGAAATGCTGGCATATGTTATTGATTCTACAGGAGCACCTGTATGTGTACTTATCCCATTGTCCACATGGGCGGTATTTTATGCGGGAGTTGTCGGTGATGAATCAGGAATGGCCTCTTACGGCAGTGGAATGGATATTTATATCTCATCATTACCGTTCATACTTTATGGCTGGATCGCTGTTATCATAGTTCCTCTGGTAGTTTTAGGAATTATTCCAAAGATGTTTGGAATGAAAAAGGCATACCAGAGAGTTGCAGATACAGGGAGAGTGTATTCGGAAAAAAGTGATAAATACAACAAGGGCATAACTGAATTCGATAAGCTTATGGAATCGGAAGGCATGGATTCTGACGGAAAATCAGGTAATATATGGTTCTTCCTCATACCGTTAGCTGTTGTAATAATAGTTTCTCTTTATACCGGGGATATTCTTATAGGACTGGCAGCAGCTCTCATAATCATGCTGATAATATATCTGCCTACAAAAGCTCTTTCTTTTGGTGAGTTCTGCGAAGGATTTGCATCCGGCTTCGCTTCTATGGTTCCTATGATGTTCATAACTATAGGAGCATTGACAGTACAGCTTTCAATGGATGGTATAGGGCTCCCGGATTTTGTAATCAATGCTGTATTACCGTATATGAATGCCGAGTTGTTCCCGGCAATCACATTCGTAGTAGTAGCGGGACTTTCATTCATAACAGGAAGCAACTGGGGGATACCTGCATTGACAGTTCCTATCCTTATTCCGCTGGCTTTAGCGGGAGGTGCTAATCCTCTTATCGTGTTCGGTGCGATAGTCTCCGGAGGAACATTTGGAAGCCATGCGTGCTTCTACTCAGACGCTACAGTATTGACTTCTCAGGCAAGCGGTATAGACAATCTGGAGCATGCCTTCACTCAGTTCCCTTATGCGGTTCTGGGAGCATTGTTATCGCTGATCGGATTCATAATATGCGGATTCGTATTTTAAATACGTAGAAAATTAAAAGGCTTATAATTTTAAATCAATAATATTTTAAGGAGGATCAAAATGGCAAGAATTGAAGCAGAAAGAAGAGATTTATTAAGTGAGGTAAGAAAAGGAAGTGATGTAACGGAGCTGAAGTTCAGGCTTTCTATACATGGTGAAGATATGCATTATCCGGGTGAAATGATATCCGGTTGTAAACTGATGGAAAAATGTATAGATTGCTGTACAGAGCTGAGCAATATAAGAGATGGCGGGGACGGAGGCCTTTTTGTAAGGACTGAAGGAAATATCCTCAGACCTGTACATATGCTTGATGCTGTGGAAATCGTATGCTGGCTGATAAAGCAGGGTAATACTTCAAGACTTTACGGTTATGAAATGTACAAAACCTCTGAATATAATCAGAAGACTGATCGTTCGGAAGTATTTGACGAGCCGATCCTTACTGTTAAAGGGGATGTAACATTCGTAATTACAAATCCAGACAAATAATCTTTAAGAAGCGGAGGGGAAAATGTCCAGAATATTAGAAGGAGTGAAAATAATAGATTTTACTCAAGGTCATACGGGGAGTTATGGAACGATGCTTTTGGCTGATTTTGGTGCAGAGGTTATAAAGATCGAAGACCATAAGACAGGAGGAGATGTTCTGAGAAGCAGCTTCCCTAAAAATGAAAAAGGCAGTGCATATCATGCATATATGAACAGAGGGAAAAAAAGTATATGCATAGACAGATTTTCAGCTAAAGGTCAGGAATTGATAATGAAGCTTATAGAGAAAGCGGATGTAGTATGCGAATCATTTGCTGCCGGGGAGATGGAAAAGTGCAATATTGATTATGGAAAAGCTGCAAAAATTAATCCGAGAATAATATATGCATCGCAGACCGGGTTTGGGAAAACAGGACCCCTGAGCAACACTGCAGGGAATGATCTTACGGCGGAAGCTTTATGCGGTCTTATGCAGATAACAGGATTTCCCGGTCATAAACCTACAGCACATGGATCCAGGATGGCTGATCAGTTTGGCGGCGTATTTCTTGCTTTTTCAATAATAGGCGCTCTTATGGCGAGAGAAGAAACAGGAGAGGGACAGCAGATAGATATATCTTCTGCCGATTGTATGTTCACGGCACTTGAGGACAGCGTAGTCGAAGCTGCAATGTCGGGAAAACGGTTTGAAAGAGAAGGGAACCGTTCCAGAAGTATAGCACCTTATGATACCTTTGAAGTAAAGGATGGGATAGTTTCAACGGCGGTATCTACTAATGCACAATGGAAAAAGTTTTGTGAAGCAATGGATATGGAAGAACTTCTGGATGATCCCAGATATGCTACAAACGAGTCAAGAGGAGACAACTATGACTCCAGCTTGAGAAAAATAATAGCGGATAAATTCAAGGATATGACAAAATGGGAAATCGAAGAGCTGTTAAGACCTTATAATATTCCGAGCGGACCCGGATATACAGTTCCTGAAGCATTCGAAAACGAGCAGCTGAACTCCAGGAATATGGTAGTAGACGTAGAGGATAAGGCTCTGGGAAAAATAAAAATGCCGGGTATGCCTATCAAAATATCAGGAATAGAAGATAGGCCATCGGTTTCCGCTCCGCTTCTAGGCGAAAATACTGCAGAATTCCTGCAAAGTATAGGCTGTGATGAAAAGCAGATAGATGAAATGACTGAAGAAGGAATAATAATGTGTGAAGGAGGCAATGAAAGATGAGACCATTTGAAGGAATAACCGTACTTGATTTCACACAGGCATACAGCGGACCATACTGTGCAATGAATCTTGCAGATTACGGAGCCAGAGTGATAAAGGTGGAAAGAGTAGACGGAGGGGATCAGTCAAGGTTCTGGAACCCATATGCGGCTAATGGCAACAGCGGTTATTTTGCAGTCTATAACCGTAACAAGGAAGGCATAGCTGTAGATTTAAGTGAGCCCGAAGGGAAAGAAGTAATAAAAAAACTGTACGGAGAAGTAGATGTAGTACTTGAAAATTTCAAATTCGGGACTCTTGATAAGCTGGGGCTTGGATATGAAGAAATGAAAAAGGTGAATCCTGAAATCATATTCGCTTCCATAACGGGTTTTGGACAGACCGGACCTTTACGTACAAATACAGCATATGATAATGTTATAGAATGCATGTGCGGTTTTATGGAAATGACAGGATTTCCTGAATTACCACCTCTGCGTTCCGGGGCATCTGTCGGAGACAGTTATACGGGTCTGACAATGGACCTTGCTATAGCGCTGGCTTGCTATGATAAAAAACGTACAGGCAAGGGCAGGAGAATAGATGTTGCCATGCTTGATACAATGTTTGCAACTATAGAGGATGCGATACTTACATATGCTTTGACCGGCAAACAGGTAAGCAGAACAGGAAATGCCAAACCTAGAGAAATCGTGCCGTATGATACATATGATTGTGCGGATGATTTTATAGCTGTTGGGATAAACGATGAATCTATGTGGCCTGATTTCTGTGATGCTATTGAAATGCCTCAGTTGAAAAAAGATCCTATGTATGCAACCAATGATCTTCGGTGTAAGAATTTTGAAAGCTTCACATCTTTGATGAAGGACTTTTTCAAGGAAAAAACAGCTGAATGGCTGCTTGACAGGTTTTCAAAATACAATATACCGGCGACAACTATAGTGGATCCTGTAGATGCAATGTCACATCCTCAGATCCTGGCAAGAGATATGATAATAGAGATAGATGATCCGAACGTAGGTCATTTCAAAGCTTTCGGCATACCTGTCAAATACAGTAAAACTCCAGGTTACGTAAAGAAACCGTCGCCGCTTCTTGGTGAAAACAGCTGTGATGTATTGAAAGAAGCAGGGTACACACAGGAAGAAATAGACAATCTTATTTCCGAGGAAATAATAGGTGTTCCCGAATAAAAACTGGAACACAAAATGTGAGATGAAACTGCATAGTCGAGTTGAAAGAATTAAAATAAAATAACATACCCCAAAAATTATTTGGCAGCTTCCGTTAGGAAGCTGCTATTTTCTGCTATAACGTTAGCTATAAACAGCAATAATATTAGTGAAACTGTATATTTAAAGTGCTATAATGCTGGTTATAAAGAAAAAGGAGAATATCAATGAAAATGATAGATTCATACAATCCTGCAGACGGCAGTCTCATAGGTACGGTGGAATCAACAGAAATCGCGGAGATCGGAAATATCGTAGATAAAGCTTCGGAGGCGCAGAAAAAATGGGCGGAGACGGAAATCGACGATCGCATAGATGTGCTCATAAAAGCCGGACAGGTTCTGATGGACAGAGCAGATGATATAAGTCTTCTGCTCAGCATGGAAATGGGGAAGAATCTTAGAAGAAGCATGGGTGAAGTGGATGGAAGTGCGAGAAGTATAGGTTATGTCACAGCCGGGGTAAAGGATGCTATAAAACCTTTGATATTCGAAAACGGAAGATACAGGACGACGGTAAAATATGAGCCGATAGGTGTATGCGGGATAATATCTCCATGGAATTATCCTGTTTCTATGGCTCACTGGATGATAATACCTGCCCTTACGGCAGGAAATGCTGTAGTTTTGAAGCCATCTGAGGAAACTCCACTTGTTGCAAAGGCTTACGTAGATGCACTGAATGAGGTCCTTCCGAAAGACCTTCTTCAGATAGTCTTTGGTGATGAAGAACAGGGCAGAGCCCTGGTGGAAGCAGAAACTGACTTTATAGGCTTCACAGGATCTCTGTCGGCTGGCAAAGATATAATGAAGCGTGCAGCAAGATCAATGAAACCTCTGATAATGGAGCTTGGCGGAAAGGATCCTCTTATAGTGCTCCATGATGCTGACATAGAAAGTGCTGCAGGATTTGCTGTGGCCAACAGTCTTGAAAATTCGGGACAGATGTGCATATCAACGGAGCGTATATTTGTGGATAAAAGGATTGCTGAAGATTTCAGGGAAAAGATAACGGAATATATATCGTTTTATAAGGTGGGTCCATATACGGATCCCGATGCAGAAATAGGACCTATAATCAATGAAGTTCAGCGAGAACGGATACTTGATCATATCCGGGATGCAGTGGAAAACGGTGCCGAGATAATTGCAGGAGGAGAAGTGCATCCCGACAAATATGTACTGCCTACAGTGCTGTGGGGGGTTACTGATGATATGAAGATAGCACGGGAAGAGACTTTCGGACCCGTCGTATGTGTTACGGAGTTTTCCGATGCAGAAGATGCTGTGATATCTGCTAATGGTACAGAATACGGACTTGGTGCTGTGGTTTTCGGTAAAAAAGATGCTGAAAAAGTAGCCGCCGGACTGAAAGCGGGAATGGTAGGTATAAATACAGGAGCAGGAGGAGGCGTAGATACACCATGGGTAGGTGCAAAGCAGAGCGGCTTCGGATATCATGGATCACCTGACGGGCACAGACAATTTACCCAGCCTAAAGTCGTGAACGAAATCATCATGAAAATATAATAAATAGATATTAAATCTACTGGTGAATAGAGGCTGTTAGATGTTATAATGTTAATTAATGTGCTTATTGTGATAATACTTTTGCTGGAAAATATATGCTTTTATCGAGGTGGTGGAATTTTGAAGGAAAAAAGCACGGCATTTTTATTGATGTGCATACTTGTATGCGCCTGGGGACTGGATTATGTATTTGCAAAGGAGGCGCTTGCTGTACTTGAGCCGATGAATTTATTGTTTCTTAAGTACCTGGCAGGTGCGGCACTGGTATTTGCAATAAAGCTGAAGTATGACCGGAAGACGATAGTAAGGCTAAGAGATATACCGTTTTTTGTATTATGCTCCCTTACAGGGGAAATCCTGTATTATTTCTGTGAATATTCGGCGATGGATTATCTGCCTGTATCACTTATAACGATAATACTATCGTTTGTACCTGCATTGTCTATACTGATAGAGAGAGTGGTTTTCAAAAAGAAATTCACAGTAAGAATGATGCTGGGAATAATAATATGTGTGGCAGGAGTAGGCATTGTGATAGGAGCGGATTTCAGGGTGCTTCTGGAAGGAAGGCTGATAGGATATTTACTGGCATTCGGTGCAGTGATCTCCTGGAATATATATAATTTTATCACAGCATCGGTATCAAAAAATTATTCGAGTCCTACGATGGCTTTCAATCAGCTTATATGTACTATATTGATCGTGGGGCCGTATGCATTACATACCATGCCGGATAAAAGCGTATTTACTCCTGGTGTAGCAGTTGGGATACTGTACCTTGGATTCGTAAGTGCAGGGATAGGATTTATGATAATGGTAAGAGGACTTAAGGTTCTGGGGCCTACAATTTCAGCTATATTTTCCAATTTCCTGCCTGTAACTGCCACGTTTTTCGGGTGGATGTTCCTCGGTGAGGCAATAGGTATAATGCAGTTTTTGGGAGGAGCGATAGTTATAGCATCATCCTGTATAGTGATCGTAGAAAAAGGTAAAATGGAGGAACAGTTAGATGGTAGAGAAACTGAATCTGACGATGTTGACTGATTTTTATGAAATAACCATGGCAAACGGATATTTCTGCAGTGATATGAATGAAGACATAGCGTATTTTGATATGTTTTTCAGGAGGATACCTGATGACGGAGGTTATGCTGTTATGGCCGGCCTCGAACAGGTGATAGAATATCTGAATGATCTGGAATTCACAGATAGAGACATCGAATTTTTGAGAGATAAAAAGATATTCAGTGAGGAATTTCTAAAATATCTTGCGGATTTTGAGTTTACATGTGATATATGGGCTGTACCTGAAGGAACTCCGATATTTCCGGGGGAACCTGTGATAACAGTAAGAGGCCCTGTCATGCAGGCTCAGTTTATCGAGACTATGATACTGCTCATAATAAATCATCAGAGCCTTATAGCAACTAAGGCAAGCAGGATAGTGAGAGCTGCGGCGGGAAGGCCTGTAATGGAATTCGGTACAAGGCGTGCTCATGGTGTATCGGCAGCTGTGTACGGAGCCAGAGCGGCATATATAGGAGGCTGTGTAGGCACGGCATGTACAGTATCTGATAGAGACTATGGAATACCTGCTATGGGTACTATGGCACACAGCTGGGTACAGATGTATGATGATGAGTATGAGGCATTCAAAAAATATGCGGAAATTTATCCGACTAACTGCACCCTGCTTGTTGATACTTATAATGTATTAAAATCAGGCGTACCGGCTGCAATAAGAGTATTCAAAGAAATGAAACCGGCGAAGATGGGGATAAGGATAGACAGCGGTGATATAACGTATCTTACAAAGAAAGCGAGAAAGATGCTTGATGACGCAGGTCTGCATGAATGTTCCATAGTGGTTTCCAATTCTCTTGATGAGTATTTGATAAGAGATATAATATCGGAAGGGGCATGTGTAGATTCATTCGGTGTCGGGGAAAGACTGATAACAGCCAGCTCAGAGCCTGTATTCGGAGGAGTTTACAAGTTGTCTGCTCTTGAAAAAAACGGAAAAATGATACCTAAGATAAAGAAAAGCGAAAATGTTGAAAAAATAACGAATCCGGGATTTAAAAATGTATTCAGGCTTTATGACAGAGACAGTAACAGAGCTCTGGCAGATATAATAGTTTTGGATGGAGAAATTATTCCAGAAGAAAAAGAATATGAGATATTCGATCCTGATGCAGTGTGGAAGAGAAAGAAAATAACGAATTTTTATGCCAGAAATCTGCGTGAACAGATATTTGATCATGGAAAATGTGTCTACGACAGCCCTTCTGTAGATGAGATACGCAAATACTGTGCCGATCAGCTGGATGGCCTTTGGGATGAGATGAAACGTTTTGAAAACCCACAGACATATTATGTGGATCTGTCTTATAATTTATGGAAGCTCAAGCACGATATGATAGAGGAACTTTAACAGAGGCATGAGTTGTCCGATGCAGACTACGGATTTTGAAATATCATAAAAAGGTTGATTTTTATGTTTGGATTTATAAAAAAACAGTCAACAGCCCGTATCGTGGCATTTGGATTTGCACTGGCTATATTGATAGGATCAGTACTGCTGATATTGCCATGCAGCGTAAAGGATGGCATCGATCTTGAGTATATAGACGCTTTATATACTTCTACGAGCGCTGTGTGTGTTACAGGTCTGATAGTCGTGGATGTAGGAGATACCTTTACACCTCTCGGTCAGTTTTTCGTAGGGATGCTGATACAGATAGGAGGCCTGGGGGTAACTGCGGTAGGCGCCGGTGTGATGCTGGCTATAGGCAGAAAGGTGAATTTCAAAGGGAGAAGTCTTATACGGGAAACGATGAATCTAAATACGGGAAGAGGTTTAGTAAGATTTGTCCACAGCATTTTTATCACTACAGTTGTTTTTGAACTGTTTGGCGCTGTTCTCAGTTTTACTGTATTTATACAGGATCATGATCCTGCGCGGGCTGCGGGGATAAGCCTGT
>CALCKF010000003.1 GCA_937966095.1 uncultured Eubacterium sp. | reverse complement strand
TACTGTTTATAGATGAGATCCATAATATCGTGGGAGCCGGAAAGACGGAAGGCGCTATGGATGCAGGCAATCTTCTCAAGCCTAAACTTGCAAGAGGAGAGCTCCATTGCATAGGAGCAACAACTTTGGATGAATACAGAAAGTATATTGAAAAAGATGCGGCTCTTGAGCGTCGTTTCCAGAAGGTGCTGGTAGATCAGCCTTCAGTGGAGGATACTATATCTATACTGAGAGGACTTAAAGAGCGGTTCGAGATACATCACGGTGTAAGGATCACGGATAATGCTCTGATAGCATGTGCAACGCTTTCAGACAGATATATAAGTGACAGGTATCTCCCTGATAAGGCTATCGACCTTATGGATGAAGCTGCATCCAAGATCAGAACGGAAATAGACAGTATGCCGGCTGAGCTTGATGAGATATCCAGAAAGATAATGCAGCTGGAGATAGAAAAGCAGGCTCTTGGAAAGGAGACTGATCCGGCATCCAAGGCAAGACTTGAGACTCTGGACAAGGAGCTTTCGCAGCTTAGAGATCAGAGCAATACGATGCGTGCTCAGTGGGAAGGTGAGAAGAAAGCCATTACTGAGGCAAAGGCCACAAAACAGCAGATCGAAGATGTGAAACATGAAATGGAAGAGGCTGAAAGAAATTATGACCTTGAAAAGCTGGCTCAGCTGAAATACGGGACTTTGCCGGAGCTTGAAAAGAAACTTGAAATAGAAAAGGAAAAGGCAGACGAGGCTCAGGGAGCAAGGCTTCTTAAAGAAGAAGTAACGGAAGAAGAAATAGCTGAAGTTATATCAGGATGGACGGGCATACCGGTCAGCAAACTGGTGGAGAGCGAGAGAGAAAAACTGCTCAAACTGCCTGAAATACTTCATAAGAGAGTGATAGGACAGGAAGAAGGAGTAAAGGCTGTTGCCGAAGCCGTGCTGAGAGCCAGAGCAGGACTGAAGGATGAAAAGAGACCGATAGGATCATTCATATTCCTGGGACCTACCGGCGTGGGCAAGACGGAATTGGCAAAGGCTCTTTCGGAAGCTCTGTTCGATTCCGAAAAGAATATGATACGTATCGATATGTCAGAGTATATGGAGAAGCATTCGGTATCAAGACTTGTCGGAGCGCCTCCGGGATATGTCGGATACGATGAGGGAGGACAGCTTACGGAAGCGGTAAGGAGAAAACCGTATAGCGTAATACTCTTTGATGAGATCGAAAAAGCACATCCGGATGTCTTCAATATATTGCTCCAGCTTCTTGATGACGGACGGCTGACTGACAACCAGGGCAGAACTGTAGATTTTAAAAACACCATAGTGATCATGACTTCCAATATAGGAAGCACGTATCTGATAGATGGGATAAGAGAAGACGGTACTGTAGATGAAGCAGTGAAACAGAAAGTGGAAGATGAGACAAAGAAGTATTTCAGGCCGGAATTCCTTAACAGGATAGATGAGATAGTAGTATTCTCACCTCTTACAGAAGATCAGATAGTCAAGATCATAGAGCTTTCCATGAAAGATATAGAAAAGCGTCTTGAGGAGAGAAACATAACGTTAAGTCTTACGGATAAAGCAAAGAGATTCATAGCTGATGAAAGTTATGATCCTGCTTACGGAGCAAGACCTGTGAAGAGGTTCCTGCAGAGAAACGTGGAAACGGAGCTGGCAGGAGAGCTGATAAAAGGGACGGTAAAAGACGGCGACAAGGTTACGATAGACAGCGACGGAGAAAAACTTACATTTACCGCAGAATAACAGATCTTCAGATAAAATATATATAGCAGCCGGAACGGGCACTTTCAATAAAATGAAAGTGCCCGTTTGCTATTTCATTGATGTTTGGATATAATTTTAAACGGAGGTATGATATGAGCGGTGGGATTTTATTGGTTGAAGATGACATGAGCCTGAGGAGGGCAGTTAGCCTTAAACTGTCAAAGGAGGGTTACTGTGTGTATACAGCAGGGAGTGTCAGAGAAGCCTGGGATATATATGATGCGGATGCGGTATCCCTGATAATATGCGATATAGGTCTGCCTGACGGCAGCGGACTTGAGTTTTGTGAAAAAGTCAGACGCAGGGAAAAATCAGAAAAATCCGGAGATATGTCTCTGTTCCTGTTTCTTACAGCCTTGGATAGTGAAACGGATATGATCAACGGGTATGAAGCAGGATGTGATGACTATGTGACTAAACCATTCTCCCTTGCAGTACTGATTTCAAAGGTCAGGGCAATGATGAGCAGATATGGAGAGACGTCATATAAAGATAAGGCGGAGATGCTGATCCGGTCGGGCGATGTTGTCATGTATGTAGATAAAAACAGAGCTGAAAAAAGGGGAAAATGTCTTAATCTTACTGCAACAGAGCAGAAAATCCTGCTATATTTTATGGAAAATCCCATGAAAGTATTGTCCAAATCACAGCTTCTTGAAGCCATATGGGATGTTGACGGAAATTTCATAGATGATAATACGATAGCGGTCAATATAAGGAGACTCCGTGAAAAGATAGAAGATGATCCTTCTTCACCGGCAGTGATTAAAAATATACGCGGGCTGGGATATGTATGGGAAAGAGAGTGTGAAAAGAATTGAAAAGCAGGATACTGATATTTACATTCCTGGTATTGGCAGCCGTTACTGCAGCGGGGATGATGGGATGGTATGCCATATACCATGCGGATAAGCAGGAAATAAAGCGCGTACAGAATATTGCGGGGGCAGTTATAACTCGATATCCCTCTTCTGAACAGACTTTTGTCAAAGCTGTATTGGACAATGACCGCATTGATGAGGATAAAGGGGCTGACATAATGGCCGGATACGGATACGATTATGATATGCCTGTAAAAAATGAGTATAAAACATTTCTGTATTTATATTCAGGATCTCTTTTATTGATATTTCTTACTTTCATAGGATTTGCGGCATATATCGTGCTGTATATGGTTAAAAAGCATGAGAAACAGGAGGAGACCGTGCTTTATATGCTGGACAGCTGTCTTTCGGGGAATTATGATTTTGCTGAAGATGACGATCTGATGGAGAAACTGCAGGATCCACGTTTTGCCGACTATCTGACAAAACTGGCCCAAAGCCTCAAGCTGAAGACAGAGAGGCTGGAAGAAGAACAGAACAATACAAAAGTAATGGTTACAGATATATCTCATCAGCTGAAGACTCCGGTAAGTGCTATGAAGGTATGCCTTGACATGTGTGCTGAAGCGGAGGGGAATGAGGAAAAGATGGAGTTTCTTGACAGGAGCATAACACAGATGAACAGACTGGAGACATTGTCGGAAGCTCTCATAAATATATCACGTCTCGAAAATAAAATGATAGTTATTGACAGACAGAAGGTAATGCTTAGGGAGCTACTGATAGATGCGGTGAATATGGAATATCACAAGGCATCTGCTAAAGATATGGAGATAGAAGTTGAAGAATTTGATGACATCATGCTTGAGCTGGACAGGAGATGGACTGTGGAAGCCATAGCCAATGTGATAGATAACGGTATAAAGTACAGTCCCGCAGGAAATATAATAAAAATAAGAGTAAGTAAACTGTTCAGCTTTGTCAGGATAGAAATAGAGGACCGGGGTATAGGCGTGCCGAGAGAGGAAAGAAACAGGATCTTTTCCAGATTTTTTCGCGGGAGCAATGAGGCTGTGAGACATCAGGAAGGATCAGGGGTAGGCCTTTATCTCAGCAGAAAAATATTGGAAGATCAGGGAGGGACTATATCAGTAAAATCCGCAAAACAGAAAGGAAGTGTTTTCGTTATCCAGCTGCCGCTGTAAGAGAAATGTAAGTGAGTTTGTAAGCTTCCTGTAAGAATAGAAATATATAATTTCAGATATATAAAAGGAGGTCTTACATAAATGGAAACGATGATGGAAACAAAACACCTGTGTAAATATTACGGTACGGATGATAATCTGGTCAAAGCTGTAGATGATGTGAATATCCACATAAGCCAGGGAGAATTCGTGACAATAGTGGGAAAATCAGGAAGTGGGAAATCCACACTGCTTCATATGCTGGGCGCTCTGGACAGACCTACATCAGGTCAGGTACTGCTTGCCGGCAGGAACATAGCCGATTTTTCTGAGGATTCGCTGGCAAAGATACGGAGACGAAAGATAGGATTTATATTTCAGGCATTCAATCTCGTGCCATCGCTCAATGTATGGGAAAATACAGTTCTGCCGCTGGGACTTGACGGAAAGCCTGTAGATGTGGATTTTGTAAAAGATATACTGGTGACATTAGGCATTGAAAACAAAGTGAAAAGTCTTCCCAATACTCTGTCAGGCGGGCAGCAGCAACGAGCTGCCATAGCACGTGCTATAGCGGCAAAACCTGCGATAGTGCTGGCAGATGAGCCTACGGGGAACCTTGACAGCAGGACAGGTGATGAGGTAATGGCTCTGCTAAAACTGTCAGCAAAAAAATACGGACAGACTCTTGTTGTAATAACTCATAACGAGGATATAGCGCAAATGGCAGACAGGACCATAATATTGGAAGACGGCAAGGTGGTGAATTAGATGATAGGATCACTTGCCAGAAGCAGGATGAGGTATAACAAGAGCCGGACTGTTCTCACTATTATAGCCATAATGCTCACAACAACTCTGCTGACATCTCTGGGGACGTCTGCCATGGGACTTATGGATATGAACAAGCAGCAGGCAGCGGCCGAAAGCAATGCACATGCAACCATAGTCAATATCACCGGGGAACAGGCGGAGAAACTCAGCAACCATTTAGATATAGAATCGTTGCAGCTAAATGAAATATTTGCCGATATAGAATATGGTAAAATGAACGGATTTCTTACATGTTCAGATGAAATAAAAGGAGGAATAAGCTACGGGACAGGAAACATAATCGAAGGGCATGCAGCAGAGAAAAAGAATGAGATAAGCGGACCTAAAGCATTTTTTGAAAGAATGAATATAAAACCGGAAATCGGCGGCAAGGCAAACATATCTTTCAGGGTACAGGGGAAGGGTAAGACAGAAGCAAGAGAATTCACTATATGTGGGATAACTTCGGAACGTGATATATCAGGGCTTGATATAAATGATTCCAGGATAGTATACAGTGCATCTGTTGCCCGTGAACTCGCAAATGAAATGATACCTGACGGAGAGCATGTATATAATGCTGTAATACGTGTATACGGCGAGTCAGAGCTTAACTATGATGACATTTGTGAAAAGATAAATGATGTGGCAGATGATATAGGCTGCAGCAGGAACAACGTAAGTATAAACAAGGACTATCTGTTCACGGCTACAGATCCCGGTACGGATACTGTAGGTGTAGTTGCAGCCATAGCTCTGCTTATAGTAGTCTTCTCAGGGATAGTCATATACAGCATATATTATGTAGGAGTGATAACCGATGTGCATGAAATCGGGAAACTGAAAGCACTTGGGGCATCGAAGAAGCAGATAAGGGGGATACTGCTGCGTGAAGGTATGACACTGGCCGCCGTTGCCATACCCGCCGGACTGTTAGTCGGATTTTTTATACCGTATTTTCTGCTTCCGATAGTTGTGGAGAAGGGATTGGAGAAAAGCCTTCTGTCATTTGAAACAGGAGATATACATATGTTCTCAGCGCCTGTTATGATATTAGCGGCTCTGGCTGTGCTTATGACGGTATATATCTCGTTGATCAAGCCTATGAGGATGGCATCAGGGATATCTCCTGTGGAAGCGATGAGATATCAGGAAAGCAGTCAACGTATAAAAAGCAGAAGGGGCAATATCAGTGTAAATGTGTTCAGGCTTAGCAGGGCGAACCTGATAAGGAATAAAAAGCGTACCATAGTAACGATGATGACTATGGGACTAAGCTGTATACTTTTTATGAGTCTGGCCGGGATACTCAATAGTATGAGTGCGGATGACATAGCGGATAGAGAACTTGAAGGAAGCGATTTCAAGATATCTCTCGATTATGACCTTAACGATGATACGTATCCTGAAAACAATCTTGAAAATATAAATAAGAATAATCCGTTTTCAGATGATATGCTGAGGGGAATATTGACGACAAAAGGTGTGGAGGGTGTGCGAAGCGTTCACAGTATACCTGCTTCTTCTGATTACAAGTCGTCGCTGTTTGAAGAAGGACGCATATCTGTTTCTGAATTTGACAGAAAAAAAGCTGAGGAATATCAGGGAAAAATTGAACTGGGCAGTATCGATTATGACAGATTCATATCCGAGAACGGTATAGTGTTCACCGGCGCTGCTTTCTGGGATGAATACGGTTTGGGATTGGGAGATAAGATAAAGCTGATACTCTATGACGGAGACAGAAAGATACCGTTCGATGCGAAGATCGAAGCAGCCGTAGATGATGGGAATGCAGCCAGCTTTGTTATGCCGGAAGAGCTCTATGATTCTCTGAGTCTCGAAAACAACAGTATAACGGATATATATATTGATGTAGATGAACGATATTATAATGAAATAAAGGATAAACTGACATCCGTAACAGATAATGGCGATAGACTGAAACTCTATTCACGTGATGAAGAAAAGGATATAGGAAGCCTGTCAATAAACATGACAAAATATCCAATGTATGCTATCCTGCTCCTGATAGCTGTCATAGGTTTCATGAATCTGGTGAATACGATGATAACAAGTATGATCACGCGTAAGAGAGAACTGGGAATGCTTCAGGCCATCGGCCTTTCGGACAGGCAGATGAACAGGATGCTGTCGGGAGAAGGACTGGTATTTACTGCCGGGGCTTTGGTGCTTGCTTTGACCTTCGGAAATATTTTCGGTTATCTTATATTCCTCTGGGGAAAAGATACAGGATTCATGAGCGTCAGCAGGTATCATTATCCTGTGGCGGAAACTGTCGCACTGACTCTGCTGCTGCTTATAGGGCAGCTGCTGATCACATTTTTCATAAGCAGGCGTATGCGTAAGGAAAGCCTGATAGACAGGATAAGATCGGAAGAATAAATAATAAATAAAAACGCAGAGTGATTTCAAAATCCTCTGCGTTTTTTATATTCAGCTCAGCTTGATGTTATCTGCTCCCCTGTTCTTGATACGTTTAAGATACATGTTGATTATAAGAGTGTATATATAATCATATACCAGCATCATAAGTATCCCTGCGACGATAAGTACAGCTGCCGGATAATCTGGAAGGCTCACAGAGCCGAGCAGCAGATCTTTAAAGCCCAGAAGACCGATACAGAGTATCACAGCAAAGAAACAGACTTTTATGATTATCTGGATAACCGCATTATGTATCTTTTCAATAAAAAATTTCAGAATGCCGTAGTACCCGAAAAAAAACACATATGGGATCATCGCCAGTTTGTTAGGTATCAGTAATAATCCCAGTATAACAGCTGCAGCGTAAAGAAGGATGCCGGCTCTTATACCTGATTCCATGATCATAACGGCAATGAACAGAGAGCTCACCGCAAACAGTGTAAGCTCTATACCCGGGACTATGGACCCGGCAAACATGAATATAACAGTGAGGGCGAGACATATCCCGCCCAGAGCAATCGTAGATGTTTTCGTTTTTTTCAATTGTTGACCTCATATATCATATACAGTCGCAGCAGCAGTCGGCGCATATATAGCACTGGAGCGCCTGACAGCACATATCGTCGTTTCTGCCGTATCCGCGTCCGTATGCCTGGTTCTGATACATGCCGCCCATATTGATTATACGTCCGTATGCCTGGCTGTATTCCATATTGCCGGGTTCAAGATCATTTGCAGTTTTGAGTTTATTGATGGCGTCATCATACCAGCCTTTTCTGTAAGACAGCATGCCGGACAGGAAAAACCATTCGGCGCTCCTGTCTTTAGTCCCATTTAGAATGCTTTCGGCAGCAGCCAGATTCCCGGCATCTATATATCTTCTGACAGCCATATAGTCAGGCCTTGCGGAGCTGCCGCCCGAACCGGAGCCCTTTCCCTTCATCAGCATATCATATGCTTCGTTTATTTCCTGAAGCTTTTCCTCTGCAAGATCGGAAAGAGGATTGTTCTGATATCTGTCGGGATGGTATTTTTTGACCAGTTCTTTATAGGCTTTTTTAATCTCTTCTTCGGAAGCACCCTCAGATACTCCCAGCACTTCATAAGGGTTCATCAAGTTCTCCTTTTCTATTTGATCGATTTTCTGTTGATATCCGCTCTGGTTATTATATCCTCTGTTTTGCGGTTGAGACCGAAATAAATTATATTCTCTATTATACCTGTATTTTTTTTAATATCAAGAGAATTGACATAATTGCTTATCATGGCCAGATAATGATAAAGATTGAATCTAAGATCAGGCTCTATTCGTTTGCGGAAGCTTTCAGGCCCCTCAGATGCCGGATCATATCCGAAGCGGTAAACAAGAGGGTTATATGAACCGGATTCAAGGTTTTCCTCTATATCATCGACGGCATCTATGAGATATATCCATTTCCCCATGTGGTATCCTATTTTTGCAAGTGTTTCAGCAGTGATTCCTGTGCTGGACAGATCGTAAGGAGTGTCATCGTATACCGCCTTTAAACCTTCATAAAATATGATTTCCATTATTTTTGAAAAGGCCTCTGCAGCCATGTCAATGCTGGCACATCTTTCGATTTCAAGAACGGAAAGCTCCTCAAGATATTTCTCCATGCCAGCACACAGGTCTGGATATCTGCTGCGGAGCTTTCTGTATATGCCTTTAAGAAGTGTCATCGTTGCTCTGGCATATAATTTACCTTCATCTCTGACATCGTCTGCAAGTTTGTACCATGCCAGAAGAAGCATGATATCGCCGGCATAATCAACGGCTCTGTTTTTTATTATGGTCTTCTTTTTTATGACAGGATGTGCGATACAGTGCTCCTGCACTGGAAGATCAGGATCTTCAGACAGAGATTCCAGCATCAGGGCGAGAAAGGCCGCATCATAACTCAGCGCCATTCGCGGGAGCTGACCGTATCGCTTGCCTATGGATTTGCATATGCCACAGTAATATCCTGTGTATATCTCATATTCCCGAACTTTGAGTTCGCCTTTATCTATCTGCACATAACCTAACATAGCAACAGACTACCATAAAAAAATGATGATTTCAAATATAGAAAAGTGAAGATTTATTAAAATTATCATTTTTTCACTATTTTATAGTACAGCTTTGATGTCAGCAGATATACTGTGATGTAGAAAATCGCAAAGACAAGGAAGCATCCTACTGTACATAATGTGAACAATCTGAGATTGAACAGACTCATCAGCGTCATTATCCTGAATATAAACGGGAAAGCGAAGCCCACATGGATGCCTGCAGTTATCAGCGGCATAAAAAATATGATAAGTATCTGTGAGTTTATCGATCTTTTGACTTCCAGGTGGCTCATCCCCACATTCTGCATTATTTCAAATCTTTTCTTGTCCTCATATCCCTCAGTCAGCTGCTTATAATATATGATCAGCACGGTGGCCATGATAAACAGCAGTCCGAGAACGATTCCTATGAAGAACAGGCCTATGAAGCTGTCTCCGAATGTATCCGACTCTACGGAGCGGCATTCGAAGGATCCTGTGAAACTGCTGTATGAAGAACTGTCCGGCCGGCTGATATCATATATTTGTGATATGACGTCGTTGTAAACAGCCTCTATGGCATCGCGCTGCTGCTCCTCATCGCCGGTTATGTCTGTCATATAGCTGTATTCTATATAGGAGGCGTAATCGTCATATGCCGCAAGATTTTCTTCCAGGATCTTATTGATAACTGTTTCATCTTTGACCACAATGAAATAGCCGTTGAATATCAATGCATTCATATTTTTGCTCGTCATGAAATCGTCAAGCCGGTTTTTTATGTGGAATGTTGTGCCGAACAGGCTGAAGGTATCTTCCTTGAGAGGAGTGTGAGTTGAGTAAAGCATCACGTCATCTTCGCCTTTCAGAACAAAGTCTGTATCCATGCATTTATTATAGTCATCGAGACTGACAAATACCAGTGTACATAACTGATCGTAGATTTTTATACTTGACAGGCCGTTATAGCGGCTAGGGTCAGTGATGAATGTGTTGTCCTCTTTTTCAAATACGGCTGAAACAGAAAGCTCATCATAGCTGAATTCATTTTTTTTATGCAGCCCATGGTCTTCCAGAGCATTGTCCAGGATCTGAACGACATCATCATTTAACGGATCATCTGCCATGGATGTTATCGAAAATTCTGAAGGATACCGTTTCTCAAGAGAATCACCAAGCCCGAAATATATGGATATTGTAGAGGAAACCATGACAAGTACCATGGTGGAAAGTATACATATATTGGCCAGTCCTACCGCATTGCGTTTCATCCTGTACATCATGGATGAAATACTTATAAAGTGCTTTGTTTTATAATAATACCCCTTATTTTTTTTCATAAGCTTGAGCATTGATATGCTCCCGGCTGTAAAAATCAGATAGGTTCCGACGATTACCAGTATCACAGCTATGAAGAAGAGCATGAAGGCAGCTACCGGGTTCTTCGTGGTCACTGCTATAAAATACCCGGTACAGAGACATATGATCCCTAAAACAGCCAGAATCCATTTTGCTTTTGGTTCGCGTTCGCCTGCGCTGCTGCTTTTAAGAAGCTCTACAGGGCTGGACTTGTATATCTGCCTTATCGAATCAAGCAGTATAAGAAGGAAGATCGCGCCGAAAAGAGACAGGCTTTTGATTATTCCTGATGAAGAAACATAAAACCCTATAGGAAGAGATCCGCCGAGGATATTTATCAGGATCAGATACATAAGCTTATCCAGCAGTATACCCAGCAGTATGCCCGCCATCATGACGATGATATATGTATATATTGTTTCCAGAAGTATTACTTTCGATATGTGGCGCTTTTCCATACCAAGAATGTTGTACAGCCCGAATTCGCTGCGTCTGCGTTTTACCAGGAAACTGTTGATATAAAACAGAAATATAAAGGCAAAGATCGAGACTATGAGCTGTCCGATCCCCATGTATGACTGTATGACATTTCCTCCCCACATATCGGCAAGGTTTCTGTTATCTGCAAGTGAGCATATGATGTAGTATATTGATACAGTTATCATACATGAGATCATGTAAGGAATATATGCCCTGCGGTTGCTCTTTATATTGGTAAAGGCCATTGAAGGATAAAGTCTACTCATTTAAACCACCGCCTGTCACCATAGTAGTAAGGGTATCTGAGATTTTCTGAAACATTTCTTCCGATGTGGAATTGCCCCTGTACATTTGATGGAATAACGTGCCGTCACTGAGGAAAAGTACGCGTCCGGCGTGGCTGGCTGCCTTGGTGGAATGTGTCACCATCACTATTGTCTGCCCTTCACGGTTTATTTCATTGAACAGACGTAAAAGATCATCGGCGGAGCGTGAGTCAAGTGCGCCTGTAGGCTCATCAGCAAGTATTATCTTAGGAGATGTTATCAGAGCCCTTGCAATAGCAGCCCGCTGCTTCTGCCCTCCTGACACCTCGTAAGGATACTTGTACAGTATGTCACTTATGCCTAATTTTGACGCAAGAGGCTTTAATTTCCTGTTCATTTCCTGGAATTTTTTTCCTGAAAGCACAAGCGGCAGAAAAATATTGTCCATAAGATTGAATGTATCCAGAAGATTGAAATCCTGAAAAACAAAGCCAAGATTGTTTCTTCTGAATGCCGACAGATCCTTGTCCTTTATTTTCGCAAGATCCTGTCCTTTTAGCAGTACGTGGCCTCCTGTGGGTCTGTCGAGAGCAGCAAGGATATTCAACAGTGTTGTTTTTCCGGAGCCTGATTCTCCCATTATGGCGATATATTCTCCCTGCTCCACTGAAAGGTTGACATTGTTCAAAGCACGCACATTGTTGCCGCCGAAGCGGGTAGTGTATACTTTCTGAAGATTGTTTACCTCAAGTAAAACGGTCATTTTATATTCCCCCTTTTGAATTTGTTTTTGTATATAAAGATTACCATATGAAAAAAGACGCTGCCATTTATCTGTCTTACATCGGCAGCGTCTAATCTTTCATTTATGTAAGATGGGAGAGACAGTAATTTATGGATCGGCATCATTCTATTATTATATCTCGGGTGTCAAGACTTATAGATACTTCGGTGCCTTTTCCGATATGAGAGCGGATTTCCATACTGTGAGACAGACGTTTAAGTATTTCTTTGCACAGATAAAGGCCCAGGCCTGTTGATTTTTTGTACATATGGCCATTATAGCCGGTGAAGCCTTTTTCTCCTATGCGAGGTATGTCTTCGGGAGCGATACCTATTCCGGTATCTTTTATTACGAGGATCTTAGGATCACGACATTCTATAGATATGGATCCGGATTTCGTATATTTCAGGGAGTTTGACAGTATCTGCTCGATAACAAGTTGGAGCCATTTTTCGTCTGTATTTACGATTATATCTATATCAGCGATGTTGATGCTTATCTTTTTTGCTATGAAAAGAGGTGCATATTTACGGACAGCCTGCTTTACTATATCATCAAGTCTGCACTGTTTTATCACATAGTCGGTATGATCCGATTCCAGACGTATATATGAAAGAACCATTTCCACATATTGTTCTATTTTAAAAAGCTCGATATTTAGAGGAGAGCTTTTTGGCTCATCCTGCAGGAGCATGTGCATTGCAGAAATGGGAGTCTTTATCTGGTGTACCCACATGGCGTAATAGTCAGACATGTAGGCTTTTGCCGTATGACTGTCGCTTATTGCAGATTTTAGATCTTCAAAAAGGATATCGATAAGATCCCGGTATCTCTGTTCTACAGCATTTGAAGGCCCGGGCAGATGATCGGTACTTATCGTTATGCTGCGTCTGGAATATTCAAGATCTTCCAGACGTTTGAAAAAAACATAGAAATCGTATATCGAATAGATGATACAGATAACACCGCACAGGATGGAGGCATATAAAACTGCGTCTGTATTTATTCTGTAAAGACTGAATATGATTGAAAAAATCAAAATGAAAATGAGAAAAAACACAAAGATCTTGATTTTTGAGCGAATATATGAGGTTACATATTCGGTCATGGAATTTCTGTTCATTCTATCATATACCCTATACCTTTCCTAGTTTTTATAAGGTTGTTGATGCCTATGGCAGACAAAGTCTTTCTCAGCCTGGTGATATTTACTGACAAAGTGTTTTCATCTATAAAGCAGTCTGTCTCCCATAATTTGTTCATAAGAACATCTCTGGAAACGATCCGGCCTTTGTTTTCCATAAGTATTGTGAGGATCCTGTTCTCGTTTTTTGACAGTTCTGTTTTAGAGTCAAGATATGATACTGTGCATGATGTGCTGTTGAAAAGCATGTCACCATGCTGGAATATACCTGACTGATGAACGGTAAAATCGTATGATCGGCGGAGAAGAGCCTGTATCTTTGCCAGAAGAAGATCCATATCGAAAGGTTTTGTCACAAAGTCATCAGCTCCCATGTTTATTGCCATAACTATGTTCATGTTTTCGCCGGCAGATGAAATAAACATTATGGGCACCTCGGAAATTTTTCTGATTTCGCTGCACCAGTAATACCCGTTGAAGAACGGCAGAGATATGTCCATAATGACCAGATGCGGTCCGTATTTTATAAATTCCTGCAAAACATTTCTGAAGTCGGAGCATGTATGTGTACCGAATCCCCAGCTGCGTAGCCGCTCTGATATTGAAGCGGATATTATGTCATCATCCTCTACGATAAATATATTATACATTTCAATTGCCTTCCTCCTGTGTAAGAAGCCGTCTGTAAAGCTCAAATCCGCTGCTGAGTACTTTTTCGTCAAAATCAAAATCCACACTATGAAGAGGGATACCGGTACCTGTGCCCAGCATAAAAAAAACTGCCGGGGCGTGATGACCGTAAAATGAAAAATCCTCTGATATCATAAGGGGTTCCAAAAACTCCTCATATCCGTAAGGCATGGATCTCAGTACAGGAAGCACTCTTTCATAGAGATCGGGATCATTTATTACGGGAGGATATCCCTCACTGTTTGAAAAGCTGGTTTCACAGTGGTATTCATGAGATATGTCTCTTAGAGTGTCTTTTAAAAGACGTATTATAAGTGAAAAGTTTTTTTCACTGAAAGCTCTTACCGTACCCAGCAGATGAGTGTGGTCGGAAACTATGTTTCTTGCATACCCGCTGATCATTTTTCCTATGTGTATTATAGTCTTGTCTTCCGGTTTGCTTGGAGGAGCTGTCGGAAGATCGCCGATGCCGTCGGGAAATCTTGGTACCGCACCTGCTATACGTGAATGTTTTGCATATATACGTTTGATATAGTCGGCCCCTATATAAAGGGCGTCATTTCCTTCATAAGGTGCTGTCCCGTGAGCTGCCTTGCCGTATATATCTATGTTTATTTCTGCAGATCTTGGCATTAAGGCATTAGGCCTTGATGCTATCTTGCCTTCGTCAGAAAACGGCCACATATGTATGCCGAATATCCTTGTTACGTTGTATCTTTCCAATATGCCGCTTTCACATATTTCCTTTGCCCCGCCGAGAGTTTCCTCCGCAGGCTGGAAGATAAGCAGCACATTGCATTCCAGATCATCGAGGGTGTCTACATATTGCCCGAGAGTAAGAACCATTGCCATATGCCCGTCGTGACCGCATGCATGCATCTGACCGTCGTGTATAGACCGGTAGCTGCAGCTGTTGGCCTCCTGCACAGGCAGAGCGTCCATATCCGCTCTGAAAGCGCAGCTGTTATCCCTGCCCTTGTCGAAGTATGCGCATATACCGCTGTCGCAAAGAAATGTCATTTTACAGTTGAGCTGTTCGAGAACAGAAATTATGTATTGTCTGGTTTTCGGAAGGGTACGTCCGAGTT
Source organism: uncultured Eubacterium sp. (assembly GCA_937966095.1). Classification (GTDB taxonomy): domain Bacteria; phylum Bacillota; class Clostridia; order Peptostreptococcales; family Anaerovoracaceae; genus Lentihominibacter. The sequence goes on along the minus strand of CALCKF010000003.1, from coordinate 2,838 downwards.
CTGGTATCATATGAAGGTTTCTTCTATGTCTTTTCAACATTTCATCATAGTTTGCCATGTTTTTTATCATCATAATCGTATCCTTTTATTGAAATATTACAGTTTATGATAACACAGCCAAAAGTTTAAGGCAAATAGCATTGCCGACGGTAAAATATGGTACAATAAAAACGATAGATAATAAAAGCTGTGAGGGTATCAGATATGTTGAAATATGTAGGAACCATAAAAAACAGTGCTGTTCTGGAAGTGATGGAACGGCTCATTTCTGCGGGATACGAGGCATATCTCGTAGGAGGATGCGTAAGGGACAGTATTCCTGAGATGAAGAAAAACCGCTGCTCATGGGCTGATATAGATATAGCCACTGATGCTCTTCCTGAAAATGTAAAGAATGTGTTTGCACATAAGAGGACAGTTGATACGGGAATAAGACACGGAACAGTAACGGTTTTTGCCGGAAATGAAAACATACCTGTGGAGATCACTACGTACAGGGCAGAGAAAGGTTACTCTGACGGCAGACATCCTGATGATGTGAAGTTTGTTTCTTCGATCCGGGAGGACCTTAAAAGACGGGATTTTACTATAAATGCCATGGCAATGGATATTCGGGGAAATATAGTCGATCCGTTCGGAGGCATTGAAGATATCAGGAGAAGGATGATAAGGACTGTAGGTGATCCGCATGACAGATTTAAAGAAGATGCGTTGAGGATAATGAGAGCCCTTAGATTTTCATCTGTACTGGGTTTTCAGATAGATGTTGAGACCGTGAAGGCTGCTGAAGAAACATGCAGTATGCTGCATATGATATCACCTGAGCGGATATGGGATGAACTGGGGAAGCTTATTGTAGGAAAACATGCAGGTGATACAATCAGAGAATACACAGAAGTGCTGGGTGAGATATTACCTGAGCTTTTATCAATGAAAGGATTTGATCAGCACAATGAATACCATAAATATGATGTCCTGGAACATTGTATAAGGACTATGGAATCAGTGGAGACAAATGAACAAAATATAAAATATATGAAGATAGCGGCTCTTTTTCATGACATAGGCAAACCGCTGACATACTCTGACGATGACAGCGGACGCGGGCATTTTTTCGGGCATGCTGCCGCCAGCAGCCAGGTTGCAGACCGCATACTTGAAAGATTCAGAGTGGACAGGCATATGGCGGAACGTATCCATATACTGATCAGGCATCATGATATTATTTTTGAGAGAGATGCCGGACAGCTAAAAAAGTTGATGAATCGTTTTACTCCCGGTATACTTCTGGAAATCCTGTATATAAAACGTGCAGACAATATGGCGACAGGCAACATGAGCGGGGAGCTTATGAAAAAGTTCGATGATATAGAGAAAATGATAAAGGATATACTGGTTCGTAATGAGTGCTTTTCATTGGGGATGCTGTCTGTGAACGGGAGAGATATAAGAGGTCTCGGAATTGAAGAAGGTCCTGAAATAGGCAGGATACTCAATGAGCTTTTAGAACTTGTGATAGAAGACAGGGCTCCCAATGAAAAGGAGCCGCTGCTTGAAATCGCAAAAAATATTGTATGAATATCATCATATGCCTATCTTCAGAAGTTCGATAAACTGTCTGGCAGTCCTCGGACTCCTGCCGTTTCTTCTTATGGCGTGGGCTTCGGCTTTTCTGCAAAGCTCATCTTCATCCATATCTATGCCATAATGGGATGCAAGAGCCTTTACTATCTGAAGATATTCCTCCTTGTCCGGCTTCTGGAAGGTCACTGTAAGACCGAAACGTGCCGATAGACTCATTGTTTCCTGAAGGGTGTCATTCACATGGAGCTCATCACCCTGCCTGTCACTGAAGGTCTCTTTTACAAGATGTCTGCGATTGCTGGTCGCATATATCACTGTATTGTTTCCGCAGCCGGAGATACTCCCTTCCAGGGTTGCCTTAAGGGCGGAAAAATTATCATCGTTGCCATTGAAGCTGAGATCATCGATGAACAGTATGAATTTGAGAGGATTTGAAGACAGCTCTTCAACAATGCCCGGTATCTGGGAAAGCTGATCTTTTTTAATTTCTATGAGTCTGAGTCCCTTTGATGAGAGGTCGGCGGCAACAGCTTTTACGGTGGAGCTCTTGCCTGTACCGGCATCTCCGTAAAGAAGCATGTTGCTGGCGCCTGTACCGTTTAGAAGCGCAAGCGTGTTTTTTATTATGACACTGCGTTCACGTTCGTAGCCGAAAAGTTCGTCAAGCGGCTGGTAATCGGGATGCGATACCGGCACTATACGGCTGTCTTCGACTCTGAAAAAAGAATATTTTGCATATAATCCATATCCTGTTTTTGATATATTGCTGAGCTTTTCCATGAAATCATATCGGAGATCTATGGCCCTGTTTGTCCATGAAGGAAGAAACCCATCGTAGTCTATGGCACCTTTGACAGAATCCGATGTAAGGGATGAAATCTCCTGAAGTATCATGATCTCCTGTTCGACAGCATCGGCTATGACCGGATCCTTCGGAAGTTTGGCGGCTGTGTTTTTCACGTAGAAATTATCATCCTGCAGCACAAGTGTCCGGATATAATCCGTTAAGCTTGAGGTTTGCTGATATAGTGAAGCTGTGAAGCGGCTGTAAAGCTCGATGGCTGTATCTGTATCCTTATCGCATATGGATGAAAGAAGTCCCCGAAGCTGAGAGACAGCAGGATCATCTTTTATCTGTGAAAATACGGTCAGCGAATCTATTCCTGATTTTAATCGGTTAAAATATTTTTTCATAATGTTTCTTGTATGATTAATTAGAAGCTAAATCATACTCTCCTTTCCATTTTTACTGTT
>CALCKF010000002.1 GCA_937966095.1 uncultured Eubacterium sp. | reverse complement strand
TATAAGCCCCAAAGGGATAGCAAAAATAAGTGTAAGAATAAAAATCTGGAATGTGGTCCATAAACCGTTGGCCAACTCCAGCGTTACTGTTAAAAACATCGAATCTTCTCCCTTAACGTACTTTAAGGCAGAGAGCATGCAGCCCCCTGCCTCTGAAATCAGTCATGCTGCGGCAGACTATTCCTCTTCCTTAGGAACTACTACTACCTGTGCATTCTTGCAGTATGCATTAGTGCATTCCATTGCGGATTTTACTTCATCTGTCAATGTCATACCGTTCCATACCACGTCAATGTTTTTGGAATCCAGTTCCATGATCTTGGAATCCCAGTCTATCTCAACAAACTGTACTTCAACACCCAGTTTTTCTGCGACCAGTTTTGCCATATCAGCGTCAAATCCGATCCATTCGCCATTGTCATCTTTATAATCCATAGGAGCAAAATCTGTAATCCCCACTATGAGACTTCCCTTATCCTTGATGTATTCCACATCACTGTCAGACTCAGCAGCTTCATAGGTGGCATCCTTCTGTTCAAGCAGAGCTTCCTGCACTCCGTATTCCTTGGCTATTTCTGTCATAGTGCCATCTGCGTATGATTCAGCAAGTACGGAATTGATATATGATGCCAGATCTGAACCTTTACGGCATCCGATACCGTATTCTTCTGTAGTCAGTTCATCGGTATATACGAAATCAGGATAGCTTGTCCCTTCCCCTATCATAGCTCCCGCCATGAGCAGGTCGATGATTGCAGCATCAGATGTTCCTGATTTAACTTCCATAAGTGCATCAGCCTGAGAACCGACAGAATTGATCTCCCAGCCCTTTTCTTTTGCGACCGCTTCACCTGCAGAGCCTGCTTCAACAGCATAGACCATATCATTGTTTCCTGCTTCCTCCGACTCACCGCAGCCTGCAAGACCAAAGCAAAGGACCATGATCAGGCTCAATATTATCGCCAACTTTTTCTTCATTATATTTCCCTCCTGTAAATCGAACATTTATATTATGGTGATGTCATTCTATCATATTAACACGCTAAAGTAAAGAAGAACGAAAAAGAATATGGGATTTTCACGTCTCATTACTTTATGATCTCATCACGACCCGTTATTCTCCCGGCAAAGACAAGAAACACGGCGGCAGACATCAATACTGCTATCGGAATATTCCAGCTTCCGGTGATATCAAATAATCTGCCCAGAAAGACAGGACCAGCAGCTGCTATCAGGTATCCTCCTGCCTGAGCCGTACCGGAAAGCTCTGAAGCACTGCTGCCGCTGGAGGTATGAAATCCGAACAAAGCCATCGAAAAGCTGACACAGGCACCGGAACAGAACCCGCATATTATTATGCCGGCAAGCATCATTATCATGTACGAGGATAACATCATATTCACCATTCCGATAAGATATAAAGTGCCCAGCACCGTACCTGTCACAGATTGATTGCGGCAGCATCTCATTATGTATGGCAGTGCTGCAGAGCCTGCCATTCCCATTATGACATACAGAGAAAGCAGATAACCCGACATTACAGCGTCATACCCTTTATCCTGCATCATGGGAGACAGCCATGCTATAAAGCTGTAAAACATCATGGACTGGACGCCCATATAAAGTGTGATCCACCATGTCATTCTATTTTTAAGCAGAGTTTTCTCCCTGCTGAATCCCTCTGTCTGTACCGTTGATTTATCCATGATGTTCTGATCTGAAAGAGAGAGATCTTTTGTGATGATACAGGCTATGAGAGCTGCCGCTGCAGGAATGAGCCATATCCCAAGAGCCCATCTCCATCCCAGCAGCATAGATACAGGAACACAGACAGCAGTGGAAAATGAAGATACAACCTGCATTATGACAGTGTAAAGGCTGGTCATAACTCCTATACGATCCGGGAATATGCTTTTTATAACTGCCGGAAGCAGTACATTTCCGATAGCGATCGCCGCTCCGATGATGACAGTCCCTGCAAAAATGCCTGTCCTGCCAAAGCATGACCTGATAAGGATACCGATCATGAGTACAGCTGAACCAATGATGAAAACTCTTCCCGCGCCAAATTTTCTGGCCAGTAATCCTGCTGAAGGGGAAACGGCCGCAAAGGCCAGAAGCGGCAATGTTGTCAGCAGTCCTGCTTCTCCAGGCGACAGGGAAAATTCTTCCCTTATGATATTTGTCAACGATCCCACTCCTGTGATAGGAGCACGGAGATTGAATGAAATCAATACTATAAGTATTATCAGCGGAATTATTTTCTTACGATCATGTCCGCTGTTGATCTTATATCCTGCCAATTAATCAAACACCTCTTTTTCTGTCGGATTTATTATACTATCATATAAAATGTTATACAATCGCAGACAGAGAATAATTTCTCAAATTATCAAACATGCGTATATCATTCTGTGATAAAATCTATGTATGTAAAGATTAAACGAATATCACACAGGAGGATCCACATCATGAAAAAAAACAGACTTGGAAATACGGATATCTATGTTTCACCTGTTTCCTTCGGTGTTCTCACCGTAGGAGCCACACAGCTCAACCTTGACATAGATGAAGGGGCAGAGCTTATAAGATATGCATTTTCAAAGGGAATAAATTTCTTTGACACCGCACAGTATTATGAAACATATCCGTATCTTAAAGCAGCTTTCGGTAATATGAACTTCTCCGAAGGATTATCTGAAAAACCTGTTATATGTACAAAATCCCTTTGCCTTTCATATGAAGAAATGCAATATGCCGTAAAAGAGGCACTTAATGAGCTGGATCTCGAAGCAATAGATATATTTCTGCTGCATGAAGTACGCCATGACCCCGACTGGAACATGAGACAGGGTGCATGGGAATGTCTGTTGGAATATAAGAAAAGCGGTATCATAAAAGCCATAGGTGTTTCCACCCATCATATCGATGTTGTTGAAAAAATGGCCGATATACCGGAATGTGATGTGGTATTTCCTCTTATAAACTTTGCAGGACTTGGTATAAGAAAAGGAGCCGGCCCCGGCACAAGTGAAGAAATGGCAGCAGCGATAGAAAAATGTCATGAAGCAGGTAAAGGTATCTTTGCCATGAAAGCATTCGGAGGCGGAAATCTGACAGGTCAGTATATGAAATCTCTGGACTATGTCTCGTCTATTCCGGGTATAGACTCGATAATGGTCGGTATAGGCAAGAAAGCTGAAGTTGACAGCCTTGTTGCTTATGCAGAAGGAAAGCTGCCCCATGATTTTCAGCCGGATATCAGCAAAAAAAAGATCCACATCGATCCAGGCGATTGTGAAGGATGTGGAACCTGTGTCAAAAGATGTCCTAACAAGGCTATTTTCATGAACATTTCGGGAATCGCCTGTGTAGACCACGACATATGTCTTACATGCGGCTACTGTGCTCCCGTATGTCCTGTAAGAGCTATAATCCTGTACTAAATAAGTGCTGTCAGCTCTACCTCGCATAATGCATCTTTAGGTAGAGTCTTTACAGCAACACATGATCTTGCCGGTCTTTCTGTAAAATACATCTCGTATATACGGTTGAATTCAGCAAAATCATCCATGTCTGCCAGGAAACATGTCGTTTTTATGACGTTTTCCTGTGTTGTACCTGCTGCATTGAGCACTTCCATAAGATTTTTCATTACCTGCTCTGCCTGTGCAGCAATATCACCTTCAACGACAGTTCCTGTGGCCGGATCAACAGGTATCTGCCCTGAAGTGTATAAAATGCCGTTTACAGCTACAGCCTGTGAATAAGGTCCTATAGCAGCCGGAGCTTTATCTGTATGTATTTTTTTTATGCAGTTCATTTTGAATTCTCCTTTCCATCTATTATTCCTCCGCCTATAACCAGATCATCTTTATAAAATACTATCGACTGTCCCGGGGTTACCGCACGCTGAGGCTTGTCGAAAACTGTCTTCAAACTCAGATCATCAAGTATCTCAACAGATGCTGATGCAGGCTTGGACGAATATCTGATCTTTGCTTCCATACCTTTATCAAACCCCATTAATCCGATAGATAACGCCGAACCGGATCTGTCTGATCTTAAGTCATCCAGCGCCTTTCCAAAAATTATATTTTTTCTGGAAATCACAACAGTGCTGTAAAGCTCGCTTTCATCTCCAAGCACTATCGTATTGGTGTCGCTATTTATCTCTGTCACAAAGGCCGGTTTCCCAAGAGCGATACCGAGGCCTTTTCTCTGACCGACAGTGTAATCAGCTATACCGCTGTGTTTACCCAGGATATTGCCGTTTATGTCAACGAAATACCCTTCCGCAGTGACAGCCCCGTTCCTTTTAAGGAAACTCTTATAATCGTCGTCTTTTTCTATGAAACATATTTCCTGACTGTCTTTTGCATCTGCGTTTTCCAGACCATTACAGCGTGCAATCTCTCTTGTATCCTCTTTGCTGTCAATACTGCTGAGAGGTAAAAGAAGGCGCGATATAACGTCCTGTCCAAGCCTGTAAAGCATATAGGACTGATCTTTCTTTTCATTAGCGGCTTTTTTTATGTGCCATGTATCAGAGGCCTTGTCATAAAATGTATCTGCATAATGTCCTGTTGCTATATAGTATGCCCCTGTTTCATCGGCAGTTTCAATTAAAGTCCTGAATTTCAGCATAGGATTGCAGATTATACATGGGTTAGGAGTCCTTCCTGACATGTATTCTCTACAAAAATCAGCGATTATCAGATCACTGAATTTTTCACTTACATCTTTTGTGATAAGATCGATACCCAGCTGACGGGCTGCCGATTCCGCATCTTTTCTCCCTTTATCATCTTTCGATACGGAAAAATAAAGCCCTGTGACTTCATATCCCTTTTCCAGGAGCAACAAAGCGGCAGCAGTACTGTCTACTCCGCCGCTAAGTCCTAAAACGACCTTATTCTTCTTCAGGTATGTCATGATGATCCTCCTCAGCATCAGGATCAAATCCTTCAAGGCCCTTATATGTCTTGCCGTGTTTCATTGCATAATCATAGATAGCAGACTTTATGGCATGCTCTGCAAGTACCGAGCAGTGGATCTTGACAGGCGGCAGGCCTCCCAGTTCGTCCACTATCTTTTTGTTGGAAAGTTCAAGAGCTTCCTCTACACTCATCCCGATGATCATATCAGTTGCCATGCTGGATGAAGCTATAGCACTTCCACACCCGAAAGTCTTGAATTTTGCATCGGTTATTTTCTCATTATCATCCACTTTGATCGAGATCTGCATCATGTCGCCACATACAGGACTGCCGTATGTCCCTATCCCGTCAGCATCATCTATAACACCCACATTATGCGGATTCATGAAGTGTTCCATTACTTTTTCATTATATAATGACATTTTCTACCATCCTTCCTGTCCTGTTACCGGAGATAATTCTCTGAGTTTTTCAACTACATTTTTCAGAACGTCTATAACATAATCGATATCTTCCTTTGTCGTAAAATCACCTACTGTAAACCGTACTGTACCGTTCATCTTTGTTATTGACACGCCTATTGCTTCAAGTACATGTGACGGTGCCAGCGATTTTGACGAACACGCCGATCCTGTAGATACACATATGCCATTGCCGTCCAGCATCAGCAATATAGCCTCTCCCTCTATATAATCAAAAGATATATTCAGATTACCGGGATGTCTGTTATCCTCAGGACCATTTAGCTGTACACCTGTGATATTTTCTTTTATACCATTCCATAAGTAATCACGAAGACTGCGGCTGTGGTCTATATGGGACTGAAGATTTTCGGCAGCCAGTTCAGCCGCCTTGCCGAAACCTACTATTCCGGCTGTATTTTCTGTGCCTGCGCGTTTCTTTGTTT
>CALCKF010000001.1 GCA_937966095.1 uncultured Eubacterium sp. | reverse complement strand
GCTCTGTAGTGCGCAGAAAAACATTGGCATCTGCAATTCCCTGGGCATCTGCCAGTTCTTCTCTATTATTTCTTCAGCCACTTCTTGCAATGACTGCACTGCTCCTGTATATCATGGATCAGCATAGAAGTATGATAACCATCCGCCACGGCATGATTGACCATTATACTGAAAGGCAGCATCCAGCGATCATGAACCTCATGGTAACGTCCGAAAACAATAATCGGAAAATACATCTGCCTCGGTCCCGGTGTGTCATGTCCCACAGATGTAAAAGAAACCCAAGGTACACAGGATACCGGCGTAAAGGCATCCGGACGATCCGGCTTGGCTTTAATTCCTTTGCTATCCTTATACTGCTTCATATCTCTGCAGACATCTTTGTAAAATATGCTGAAATCCTCATTCCATTCTGTCCAGATATCTGAAAATGTTTCATCATCTTTGTGAAAAATCGTGTAGGACGGATGACAGATATCATATACGCCCAGATAGCCTTCTTCATCCAGAGCCATTCTGAAATTCTCATGATGGTTAATGCTGTACATAATAGCATACATCATCGCCGGATAAAAATGAATCCCCTTTTTCAGGCAACGTTTCCTCAACTTCGTCACATCCAGCTCCACATTCATCTCATAACTGGTACGGATCTGTTCATTATAATATCGATAGTGTTCCCGACGCGGCCACTGTTCCATGTCTATACGTTCAAATGTCATTTCTACTCCTCCTGTCATGCCTCCAGCGCCTCAAGACGCTTTTCTATAAAGGAAAGTATGTCCATCTGTACCTGTTCATAATCAAGTTCATTGAGTATTTCATGTCTGTCTCCGGGATAAATCTTCATTTCGACATTCTTAACCCCTGCCTCACGGTAAGTTCTGCAGATTTCCGGCACGTCCTTACCGAAATGTCCCACAGGATCATCACTTCCCGCCACAAATAAAAGCGGCACTTCTTTCGGCAGTTTGCTGATATGGACCGGCTCCTGAATAAAACTCAGCACATCAAATAAAACTTTATAACCGTTCAATGTAAACATAAAACCGCAATACGGGTCCGCAAGATAAGTGTCAACATTCGCTTCATTCCGGGACAGCCAGTCATACTCTGTTCTGACAGACGGATATTGTTTATTATATGAGCCAAATGCCATTTTCATCATCAGCTGACTTCGGTGATGTTCACCTCTAACAATACTCAGACTGTTGGCCGTTGTCTTTGCCGCACTCAGCAGTGCCGGAGGCTGTGAACCCGTCCCCATCAGTATCGCACCATCCAGCTGGCTGCCATAAGTCATCAGATATCTTCTGGCCATAAAAGATCCCATACTATGCCCCAGAAGGAAATACGGTGTTCTCGGATATCTTGCACGGATCGACTTCGTTACCTTATATAACTCATCCACCACTGTCTCAGAGCCCTTTTCCTTCTGAAAATATCCCAG